>CAYGQU010000575.1:0-1993 GCA_964352045.1 uncultured Planctomycetaceae bacterium | reverse complement strand
TTTACGAACAATGCTATCGGCGCCAGCGCTTCGCCAGGCCGTGTTTCGCTTGAAGGGGGCCGCGTTACGTTTTCGCAGGGGCTGACCAACAACGGTGTTATTTCAATCGCAGCAGGCGATAGTGATCTGCATGGTGCCATTACCAATGAAACCGGCGCTTCGGTAGCCGTGGCACGCGATGCGGTGGCAACGTTTCACGATCCGTTTACGGACAACGGTGGAACGTTGACCGTGCTTGCGGGTGGCAATGCACTGTTTCTATCGGACCTAACGTTCTCTGCTTCTTCTTCCCTTTCACTTTCACTGGAACAAGATCTCGAATCGCCACTTGGTAGCGGTGCCCCTTTGATCGTTGCTGGTACGACCGTATTGGATGGGGATTTAATCGTAACCGTTGCTGATGACTTTGTAGCCAACGTTGGGGATAGCTATGCTCTGCTGAGTTCGTCAAGCGTGACCGGAGGGTTCAACACAGCGATGCTACCCGACTTACCAGGAAACCTTGAATTTGGACTCATCACCTCGGCTAGTGGCATCACGCTAGAAGTACAAATTGAGACGACAACGCTGTTAGACGGCGATTTTAATTTCGATGGCACAGTCGATGCCGCCGACTATACGGTTTGGCGTGATGGACTTGGAACGACCTATGTCCAAGAAGATTATGATCTTTGGGTAGCCAACTATGGCAATTCCCTCTCGATCAGCATTAGTCAGTCGGTTCCCGAGCCGACGACCCTTTTGTTAGTGGTCTTAGCCGTTGGTGGGATGGGTTGCCGGCGTTTTAATTAAACGAGATTTAATCTTCATCGCATTATCCGCGGAGTATTTCGGTAGCAGCATTCTTGCCGCAAGCGCCCATGACGCCACCACCAGGGTGGCTAGCGGCTCCACAAAGATAGAGCCCCTTAACGGGCGTGCGATGATCGGCCCAACCAGCGATTGGTCGGAAGCAGAAGAGCTGGTTGGCATTCATTGCCCCCTGCATAATATTACCCCCAGTTAAGCCATAAACTCTTTCGATATCGAGTGGCGATAAGACCTGACGATGTTCTATCGCGGCGGGCACATTCGGAGCATACTCGGCTAGCTTGGCGATGCAGCGGTCGGCAAAGTCTTCTTTGAGATCGTCCCAATTGCCAGTACGCAATTTGTAGGGAGCATATTGGACGAAAAGCGATAAAATATGCTTGCCGGGGGGCGCGATCGTCTTATCAACGCTTGTCGCCATGGTCATTTCAAGGATTGGTTCCTTGGCCGGTGCGCCGTATTTGGCATCATCATAAGCCCGATCGAGATAATCCATTGTCGGTCCCACATGCATCGTACCATGATGGTGCGAAGCAACATCGCCCGACGGTGTCGGTCGAGCCGTGAAGTTGGGAGGCTCGCCCAAGGCCAAATTGATTTTCATCGAAGCCGAGGCATAGTCGATATTGCCAATCGCCATACGGAAATCATTCGGTAGAATCGAAGGATCCATCATTTTTTCAAACGTCAGATGAGCATCGACTCCGGAGGCGACGATCGGTGCGTCCATGACCGATCCATCTTCTAAAGTAACGCCAGCTGCTCGTAACCCACTTGAAGTATTGATTGACGCCACCGGCGATTCGCGACGAATGGTAACTCCTAATTGCTCAGCCACCTTGGCTAAGGCGTCGGATACTCCACCCATGCCGCCACGCACATAGCCCCATACACCACGAGCCCCTCCCGCTTCGCCCATCACATGATGCAGCAAGACGTAAGCGCTGCCCGGCGAGCTGATCGACGTAAAAGCCCCAATGATCGCGTCGGTTGCTAAGGTCGCTTTCAGTACGTCTGACTCGAACCAGCGATCAAGAATCGGGCGTGCTGCACCGGTTAGCAATTCAATGGCAGCGGGTTGGTCTGTACCGAGACGTTTCATTGCCTGATGAACCGACCAAAGTTTCTTCATATCGCGAAATCGTTTTCCAATCCCAATGCGCCGCCAGCTAGTTGGCAAGGG
>CAYGQU010000574.1:0-1996 GCA_964352045.1 uncultured Planctomycetaceae bacterium | reverse complement strand
CCTAACTAGTCCCTCGCCTCTAGCCGCTTTCATCCATCTAGGTGACAATAAACCTAACTGATCCGCCTTGCTCAAATATTGCAAACAAGATGCCCCAACTTACCGTCCCAAAATTTGCCGCCAAGAAACAAGCGGGTGAAAAGATCACTGTCCTCACCGCTTACGATTACACAATGGCCAAACTCGTTGATACAGCAGGTGTCGAGGCGATCCTCGTTGGCGATAGCTTGTCGATGGTGGTCCAAGGCCACCAAAACACGCTTCCCGTTTCGCTTGACGAAATGATTTATCATGCGGAGATGGTTGGCCGTGCGGTTGAGAACGCCTTGGTGATTGTCGACTTGCCTTTCCCGAGTTACCACCTTGGTGCCTACAAAGCAATCGAAAACGCTGGCCGCATTTTAAAAGAGACGCGTTGCCAAGCGGTCAAACTCGAAGGGGGCGTCGATCAAGCGGATACGATCAAAGCGATCACTGCCGGCGGCATTCCTGTGATGGCGCACGTTGGCCTCGGCCCACAAAGTGTTCATCAACTCGGCGGCTATCGTGTGCAACGTGATAGGGAACAGCTGTTGGCCGACGCAAAATCTGCCGAGTCAGCCGGCGCCTTCTCGGTCGTTCTCGAGTGTGTCCCTTCATTAATCGCCAAAGAGATCACCGAATCGATTTCGATTCCGACAATCGGCATCGGCGCCGGCCCCAGCTGCGATGGCCAAGTGCTAGTCCTAAACGACATCCTCGGCATGAGCACCGACTATGTCCCTCGCTTCGTTAAAGCGTACGCCAACCTTGGTAACGAAACGACAAGAGCCGTCAACGAATTCCGCGAAGAGGTCCGCAGCGGTAAGTTTCCCAGCGAAGAGCATGGGTACAAGTAAGGTCTAAGCAAGTCAGGTAGGGTGAGTGCAGCAATAGCGGAACGCACCACATTAGTTCGCTCGCCAATCGGTGCTACCCAAGAAATCTTTCTTAATTTCCAATTTTCTCTGTCGGGCAGGGGCGACGTCTCTTGATCGCCTATTAGATCAAGAAACTTCCTTATCTCACTTTCCCTGGAGAAGCTCATGAACCTTCAATCATTGTCCCGCACCCTTGCCATCGCAACGCTGCTCTTCGCCATTTCCACGCCACTTTCTGCTGGTGAAATGATCGGCTTTAGCTGGTTCTCAGGCGTCGCCTCGGTCGCCGGCACTTCGGTCGTCCCGCCGGTCGCACCCAATAATGACAACGTCGTCGGCGATTCGCCGAATATCTTCTTTCTTACCCAAAAGGATTACCGAGCTATCGGCCCGGTCGATTTGGTTTTTGATGTTCGCGATACCGGCGGCACAACCGAGTACTTTATTCAAGAAGGAGTCCAAAACAGCACGGGCCTGGACTGGACCGGTTACCACCTTGAGCTTGGCTTCGGCACCGGTGCAGGCTTTATTAGATCAACACCCGGCGATGGCCTCGACTTCGATTCGCCCGATTACGATTCGACCGTCGATCTGAATGCCGGCGGCAGTTTCTTCCCACTCTCGACCACACCAACGGAAGATGACATCGTCTCCTTCGGCCTCCAACCGAACGGAGCGTTCGCCGGTTACTTTCAGTTCCACATCGACGTACCCGACGGAATCGATCAGTTCACCCTCCGCCAATCACCCATCGGCGGAAGCGTTCCCGAACCAGGAACCGCGATCCTTTGCGGCCTGGGGCTAGTCGGCTTTACAAGCCGCCGCCGTCGATAAGTACAGCTTAAGGGAGTTTTGCCTCGCAGGGCTGATAGTTTAGCTATCAGCCCTGCTTCCTTTTCCACGTGCCTTTGACCACCCAAATGCGTATACTGTAGGGCAGACTTATTGGAATCGTCCAGTTGGGCTCCTAACGCCCAAAGAGTTACTCAAACGAGGTGCTCAGGCAATGGAAGAACTCATCAAACGTGTTGCTCAGGCACATCGTAGGCTTGTTGTTCAGCAATGGCTCAGCAGGCTCGTGGGGCTCCTCTTTGTTG
>CAYGQU010000573.1:0-1997 GCA_964352045.1 uncultured Planctomycetaceae bacterium | reverse complement strand
CTTGCCGCGTATGTAGTCCAACGCGGGCAAGTATTCTGACTGGCAAGTTCCCGCAGCGGACAAAAACAACTGACTATTTCTGCGGTGATCGCAAGGGAAAGCTCTTACCAGCGATTTATCAATGCTATCTAGCGCTCGAGGAAGTTACACTCGCCGAAAAACTTCGCGAAGCAGGATACAGCACTTTCTTTGCGGGCAAATGGCATTTGGGCGATGAAGGCTATTGGCCTGAAGAACAAGGGTTTGATGTTAACCGAGGTGGCTTCTCACGGGGTGGTCCCTATGGTGGCAAGAAGTATTTTTCACCCTATGGAAACCCCAAGCTCAGCGATGGGCCCGAGGGTGAACACTTGCCCGACCGACTTGCGAGCGAGACCGTCAAGTTCATTAAAGAAAATAAGGATAAACCCTTCTTGGCTTATCTCTCTTTCTATTCCGTTCATACCCCGCTAATCGGCAGGCCTGATTTAGTTGCCAAATACGAAGAAAAACAAAAAAAATCGCTCTTAGAAAACCAAGATAAAGTTCACTGGATCCAGGAAGGCCATAATCAGGCGAGGCAAATACAAGATCACGCCGTCTATGCTGCCATGGTCGAAGCCATGGACCAAGCCGTTGGCAAAGTCCTTGATTCTCTCGACGAAGAAGGACTGGCTGAAGAGACCGTGGTCATCTTCTTCTCCGATAACGGGGGATTATCTACCGCAGAAGGTTCACCGACTAGCAATTTACCACTCCGGGGTGGTAAAGGCTGGATATACGAAGGCGGAATTCGTGAACCTTGTTTGATAAGAGCGCCAGGTGTCACGAAGCCCCATACTGTTTGTCACTTTCCAATCATTAGCACCGACTTCTTTCCAACGATCCTCGACTTGGCCGACATTCATCTTGAGCCTCGTCTGCATCAAGATGGTCTTTCTATCAAGAAATTGCTTTTTGACTCGACTTCCACGCTTGATCGAGAAGCGATCTATTGGCATTACCCTCATTATGGAAATCAAGGAGGTAAGCCTTCATGTGCCGTCCGATGTGGTGATTGGAAACTAATCGAATGGTTTGAAGACAGCCATATTGAGCTCTACAATTTAGCCAGCGACCTGGGCGAACATCACAATCTGGCTGCTTCTGAACCAGAAAAAGCTATCGAATTGCTAACGAAGTTACACGCATGGCAAAAGGAAGTTGGGGCTCGCATGCCACGACCCAATCCAAATTATAAGTCAAAGTAAGACCTTCATCGTCTAATCAAGAAAAGCGTCAATCCTTTACTCCACCAACGGATAAGCCGCCAACAAGATGCTTGCTAAGCAGTAGAAAAACAATCACCACGGGGATGCTTACCATAAGTGAAGCGGCTGCATACAACCCCCATTGGGTTGACATACTCGATTGAAAATTTTTCAATCCCAGCGGGAGCGTGAACATATCTGAGTCTTGCAAAACTTGGGCTGCAACGAGGTACTCGCTCCAGGCGCTCATAAAACTAAAAAGAGCAGTAATTACTAGACCCGGAGTCGCCAGTGGTAAAATGACTTTGGTGAAGGATTGCCAGCGCGTACAGCCGTCGATGCGTGCTGCTTCCTCCAAGGCTGTTGGGATCGTATCGTAAAAACCTTTCATCTGCCAAACACAGAAGGGGAGGGCGGTCGAAACGTAAAACACCCCTAGCCCCAGAAAAGTGTCGATCAGCCCTAATTTGGCAATCATTAAATAGAGTGGCAACAACAGCATCGTCGCAGGAAACATTTGGGTGGTTAGGATCGAGATCATCATCGTTTGCCTGCCAGCAAATCGGAATCGGCTAAACGCATAGCCACTGATCGAAGCGACTGCAACGCCAGTGGCCGTCACCGCCAATGAAACCAATAGTGAATTTCTCATCCAACGAAAAAAAGGTTGTTCAAAAATAAGTTGCCGGTAAGATTCAAGCGTTGCTCCCTCAGGAATCAATTGCCATTCAGTCGTGCGCAACTGATCGCCTGGCCGAAGTGAAATAG
>CAYGQU010000572.1:1152-1999 GCA_964352045.1 uncultured Planctomycetaceae bacterium | reverse complement strand
AAGCTTGTCGAAGCGGCCCGTGATCCGAAAAGCCATCGCTATAGCAAATCGAATGGCATTGCCCACTTGCGCCGCGAAGTCGGTGCAAAGTACTTGAAGAAATATGGCGTTCGGCTCGATCCCGACGCAGAGATCATCACCTGCCTCGGCTCGAAAGCAGGCTTCAGCCACATGTGCCTTGCGCTGATGGGGCCCGGTGATACGGCCATTGTGCCGAAGCCCTATTTTCCGGTCCATGTCTACGCCGTCGCGTTGGCCTCGGGCAATGTGATTTCACTACCGGTAACCGATAGCGACAAGTTCCTGTCGGATATCGCCTACACTTGCGAGACGCTCTATCCGAAGCCGAAGCTGCTGATCCTTTGCTATCCACACAATCCATCGAGTGCGGTCGTCGAACAATCGTTCTACGACGAAGTCGTTAAGCTCGCCAAGAAGTACAACTTGATGGTCATCAGCGACTTCGCCTATGCCGACGTGGCGTTTGATGGCTACAAGCCTCCAAGCTTCTTATCTTCGCCCGGTGCAATCGACGTGGGAGTCGAATTCACCACGATGAGCAAAGGGTATAACATGGCGGGCTGGCGCGTTGGGTTCTGTAGTGGAAACCGAGAAATGATCCAAGCGCTGGCGACCATTAAGGGCTACTACGACTATGGCATGTTCCAAGCGATCCAGGTCGCGGCAATCGTAGCGCTTCGCCACACCGAAGCAGCAGTCGAAGAGCAGTCGGCCATTTACCAGTCACGCCGCGACGCGCTGTGCGACGCCTTGGTCCGACTCGGTTGGGAAGATGCCCGACCGAAGGCAGGTATGTTTGTTTGGCAGCCAATCCCCGAGCCATGGC
>CAYGQU010000572.1:0-1142 GCA_964352045.1 uncultured Planctomycetaceae bacterium | reverse complement strand
GAGTACCATGGACTTCGCAATGCTGCTTCTGCAAAAGGGAAACGTCGCTGTGAGCCCTGGCAGTGGCTTTGGGCCCGAAGGGGAAGGTTTCTTACGGATGTCGCTTGTCGAAAATGAAGAACGCTTGCGTCAAGCGGTGCGTCAAATAAAAACGTGTCTGAAAGAGGCCGAAGCGAATTACGTGTGAGGGCGAGTCCATCGGTCGGCAAAGAGGAGGTTCGCCACCCCTGCCTGATTGGTAACACCAATGCATAAAGCCAGCAGCAATTATCCCGATCTTTGGCAGCATTTGCTTCCCCAAAAAGCCAAGGAGAGCCATAAGTACTCGCATGGCCATGCGCTGATTTATGGAGCCCCCAAGCTGACAGGAGCGACCCGGATGGTGGCATGCAGCTGTGCCCGAATGGGAACAGGGCTTGTCACTATCTTGGCTACAAAAGAGTCTGCGGACGTTTATCGCATAACCCTGCCGCCACATTTAATGGTGCGAGACGATTTAGAATGGTTTGATGAACGAGTGTCTGCTTTGATCTTTGGTTCGGGTGGTTTGCCTGGTATTGAACCGAACTATTGTTCCAACCTGCCAGTCGTGCTCGATGCCGATGCCTTGGCGAATCTACCTACTAAGTTATCTGCCAATTATGTGCTCACGCCGCATGAAGGTGAGTTTCATAAAGCGTTTCCTAATCTCGATGGAACGAAAATCGAAAGGGCTTTGCAAGCGGCTACGGAAAGCGGGGCCTACGTTGTCCTGAAGGGCCCCGACACCGTGATTGCGTCACCCGATGGCCAGCATATAGTTAACGACCATGCCTCGCCTTGGTTGGCCACAGCAGGGTCAGGAGACGTCTTGGCTGGCATGATCGGTGGATTAGCAGCTCAGCAGATGCCCCTCTTCGAGGCATGCTGCGCTGCGGTCTGGATACACGGAGAAGCTGCTCAGCGCTTCGGAATCGGTCTCGTCGCAAGCGATTTGCCAGCGATGATCCCCCAAGTTTTAGGTACGCTAGTTGACGTGTAATTTTGTCGGATCTTCTGACATTAAATCACTGAAGCCGCTTCGTTACAGGCAGCTTCGGCAGCGGATTGCTCCGGAGCTTCGGCAATCAGCCGAACGATTGGCTCCGTATTGCTTGCCCGAA
>CAYGQU010000571.1:0-1999 GCA_964352045.1 uncultured Planctomycetaceae bacterium | reverse complement strand
CCAAAGAGCATCATCGCTCCCTGTTGCTTTGCATCGGCTAGTGGCAGAGTCTCCCATACAACGGGATCAGCCGCTGCGATACGAGAATTAACATCGGCTTTGATCGTTTCGAGTTGTTCGAGATCAACTGCCGAGAGGTTGGTAAAGTCAAACCGTAAGCAATCAGCTTCGACTTTAGATCCCTGTTGTTGTGCATGTGATCCCAGCCGCTTCTGTAATGCCCAGTGCAAAATGTGTGTTGCGGAGTGGGCTCGTTGAATGGCGTCCCGATTTTCGACGTCAACCAGGGCAGTTACCTTGACACCCCCTTTGATGGTTCCTTTGGTAAGGGTCCCAAGGTGAACAAACAGGGCTCCATCTTTTTGCGTATCGGTCACCGTGAACTCAAAGCCTTCGCCGACAAGCTTGCCAATGTCGCCAACTTGACCACCACTTTCGCCATAGAAAGGGGTCTGATCGAGGATAATCTGTACGTTCTCTCTTGGGCCTGTCAACTCTTCGGCAAGTTGATCTTCTTCCTGCTGCTCTTCTTCGGCGCGAACGATGATACCCACGATCTGAGCTTCGGCTTCTACCTGCTCGTAGCCAAGGAACTTCGTCGCGTGTCCTGCTTGCTTTAGCGAGTCGAGCGGACCTTTGGCGCCCATGACAGTATGCGTTAGCTTGCCCGAAGCTTCGCCATGCTCAGCCATAGCTTTTTGGTAGCTATCCCAATCAAAAGTGAGTTTTTCGTCCGCTGCGAGCGACTCAAACAACTCGGGAGGAACCCCATAGGTTTGATACAAATCGGCAGCGACCGCTCCATCAACCGCCATGCGGTTCTCTTTGCGCATCTCGTCAAAGACCGATTTGATGCGGCTCAACCCCCCATCGATGGTCGCAAAGAAGTTTTCTTCTTCTTTGGTAATGACGCTTGCAACGCGTTCTACGGTTTCTAGAAGCTCGGGATAAGGGCCACTCATCACCTCGGCAACCGTGGGTACTAGTTGCCCGAGAAAGGGCTCGCGTAGCCCTAATTGATGTCCGTCAAGCACAGCGCGGCGAAGTAAACGCTTCACAACATACTTTTCTTTATTTGCCCCTGGATAGACGTTTTCATGGACAGAGAAAGCACAAGCACGAACATGGTCCGTTATGCGGCGCAACCTGCGACCAGCTTCTGAATCGTATTCGTACTTCACTTTGCAAACTTCTGCCGCCCTTTCGACGATTGGCAATAGGTTGTCGATATGGAAGTTCGTCGGAACACCCTGCAAGACGGCTGCCGTTCGTTCGAGCCCCATACCGGTGTCGATATTCTTTGAGGGCAATGGCTGAAGATTATTAGGGGGATCGCCCACACGGTTGAATTGTGTAAAGACGAGATTCCAAATCTCAAGAGGTTCGGCCGGCTTCCCATTC
The DNA here is from genome assembly GCA_964352045.1 of uncultured Planctomycetaceae bacterium. GTDB lineage: Bacteria > Planctomycetota > Planctomycetia > Pirellulales > Lacipirellulaceae > CAYGQU01. The sequence continues at coordinate 598 of CAYGQU010000571.1, read as the reverse complement.
ACCAAGCCAGGTGCCGTATAATAGATTTCACTACAGGGGCCACAGACACCGTCGGGTCCGAGGCTCGGCGCACTGGCAGGCCAAAAATTTTCATCTTCTTCTTCAAAGCTAATACGAGACATCGGCAAACCGATCTGCTCGTGCCAAATATCGGCCGCCTCTTTGTCGTCTTTATAGACGGTAACGGTAAGCGTCTCGGCAGGAATGCCAAGCCATTTTTTATCGGTAAGAAATTCCCAAGCCCAGTGGATTGCATCTCGCTTGAAATAGTCACCAAAGCTAAAGTTGCCCAGCATCTCGAAGAACGTATGGTGCCGTGGTGTGCGACCTACGTTGTCAATATCGCCGGTCCGCATGCACTTTTGGCATGTTGTGGCACGCGTGTAGTCGAGTTTCACTTTGCCAAGAAAGTGGTCTTTGAACTGATTCATCCCAGCCGGGGTGAACAGCACGCTCGGATCCCAAGTCGGTACGAGCACATCGCTGGCGACCCGGGTATGGCCTTTGGACTCAAAGAATTCAAGGTATTTTTCGCGTAGTTCGTCGGTTTTCATCGTCTTTTACCAGGAAAATCTGGTTAGATAGTTAACTTTGTTAG
>CAYGQU010000570.1:0-2000 GCA_964352045.1 uncultured Planctomycetaceae bacterium | reverse complement strand
ACTTGAAATTGTTTGGGACGAAAAAAATCTAACGGTCCAGGTAACTCCGCTTGTAGGGGAACCTTCTGCTGGTGCCGTGATCGTGTTGCACGATGTTACAGAGCTAAAACGACTTGAATCACTGCGTCGCGACTTTGTCGCGAATGTATCGCATGAATTGAAAACACCACTCAGTTCGATCAAAGCGTATACTGAAACTTTGCAGAACGGCGCGTCGAATGACGCCGAAAATTGTTCGAAATTTCTTTCTCGCATTGCCGAGCAAGCTGATCGCCTAGATGACCTCATCCGCGATATGCTGAGCCTGGCGAGAATCGAATCGGCACAGCAACCGTTCGATATGCGTCGGGTCGATTTGGCCAAATTAGTTTTCGCTTCGATGGAAGAAAACAAACAACAAGCCGAGTCGCGTCAGGTTGAACTTATTGCGGATGCCAACGATTCAGATGAAGGCAAACTCTTCGTTACTGCCGATCCAGAGGGGCTACGCATCATCCTAAATAATCTGCTCGACAACGCCATTAAGTACACGACCAAGGGAGGCAAAGTTAACGTCTTTTGGAAGAAAGAGGGCCAAATGGCTCGTATAGAAGTGTCGGACACAGGCATCGGAATTCCCGAGGAAAAGCTCGCACGGGTTTTTGAGCGATTTTTTCGGGTCGATGCGGCCAGAAATCGCGAGCAGGGTGGTACTGGCCTCGGGCTGTCGATCGTCAAGCATTTAACTCAGGCTTTCGGCGGAGAAGTCTCGGTTGCCTCGACTGAAGGGCAGGGGACAACCTTTACGGTGACCTTGCCGTTTGCGTAAATCTTGATATGTGAATGACTTAAATACCCTCGGCTTCGATCTCAAGAAAATCTACGCCTAGGCTTCTCTTTTTCTTAACACTATCTTCATATTGATCAACTAGGCTACGGCTCTGATTCTTGCAGGAAGTTGTTTTGCGGCACGCGGGTACCTTAGATTCTAACTTAAATTGGGCGGCTAGATTTTGATGAAGTTTAATTTGTACGTTGGTTTGATGGCTTTGAGTTTGGGAGTTAGCTCCTTAGTGGGGTGTGGACAACAACCCAAGGCGATCCAAATTGATGGCTCAAGCACCGTATATCCTATCAGTGAGGCGGTTGCCGAAGAATTCAGCAAAGCACGTCCTGACGTTCGGGTAACGGTCGGTCTCTCGGGGACCGGAGGGGGAATGAAAAAGTTCATCGCCGGTGAGATCGACATTTGTGATGCTTCACGTCCGATTAAGAATTCTGAAAAAGAAGCATGTGAAGCAGCTGGTGTCGAGTACGTAGAACTCTCAGTCGCGTTCGACGGATTAGCCGTCATAACAAGTAAAGAGAACGACTGGTGCGACAGCTTAACCGTCGAACAACTTAAACAAATTTGGCGACCTGAAAATCCAACAAGCCGTTGGAACGAATTAAACCCCGAGTGGCCCGACGAAGAAATCAAACTTTACGGCCCTGGTACCGACTCTGGCACATTCGATTACTTTACCGAAGCCATCGTTGGCAAATCAGGTGCAAGTCGTCCCGACTACGCAGCTAGCGAAGATGACAACGTGCTCGTGACGGGCGTTTCAGAAGATAAAAATTCTCTTGGTTACTTTGGTTTTGCTTATTACATAGAGAATGCTGACAAGCTCAAACTATTGGGTGTAAAGCCAGCCGATGGCGAGGCGGTCACGCCCTCACTCGAAACGGTACGCTCGAACGCCTACCGTCCTCTTTCGCGTCCTCTGTTTATCTATGTCCGAAAGTCGTGCTATGAAAAGCCTGAAGGAAAAGATTTCGTCAGTTTTTACCTAGAAAAAGCTTCGGAACTTGCAACCGAGGTAGGTTATGTGCCCGTCTCGGAAGAAGTGGTCGCCGCCAACAGTGCTGCTTTAGTATCTTTGCAATAGAGAAAACCACAAATTACCAAAAACTAATCATTACCTTGATATGTCAGCAACCGATATTGGTTTAGACACAGCGTCTACCCAAACCAACAC
>CAYGQU010000569.1:0-2014 GCA_964352045.1 uncultured Planctomycetaceae bacterium | reverse complement strand
GTCTCGATATTTCTAGAATAGTTTGAAAATAAGCAGCGCTGGATGTGGACCAGTCGGCAGGGAGAGTCCACTCCATCGCTGTTTTTTTGACTTCGGAATAGTGAACGCGGCATGACTCAAGGTACAAGAATCATCGTGTAGGGTCTAAAGACTCCATGTCTTATCTTTTGCACCCAACAAATTTTTTCCTGAATGAAGACTATCTAATGATGATTAGTCGATTCGTCTTTAAGATTATTGTCTTTGCTTGTGTATTCGGATTAGCCGAAACCAGGGCGTCGACAGGAGAGACGTCGGTTGCAACCTGGAAGAACAATTTTTCCGGTGCCGTCTCGTTGACTATTGATGACACGGGTTATGATAGAGTCGATACACTAGGTATCCTCGATGATTATGGCGTGAAGGGAACCTTTTTTCTTAACACGGGTATCTTGTCTCAAAGCTCGTTCTTACAGAATGTGTTTCAGTCTGCTTCACAGAATGGACATGAGATAGGATCGCACACGGTATCGCATCCTGATTTGGTTACTCTTAGTGACGCGCAGCTTGATTTTGAACTAGACACTGCGCAACAGTATCTTGAAACACTAACAGGTAAACCGGTTGTTAGCTTGGCCTATCCCTTCGGCTCAGATGATGCTCGTGTTAGGCAGGCTGTCGGTCAACGGCATCTTGCTGCTAGGGATGTTTACCCAGATGCGATACACCCAGCTACAGGTCAAAATATGCTCCGGTTGGGCGAGGCATTGGGCCCGTTCAATTGGACAGACGCAGAGTTTATTCAAGAGCGTCTTGCATTCGCAACCGAGGCTGAGACCACAGGAGGTTGGGCGATAGAGATGTACCATAATCTTGCCGCTCCTGGATCATCCAATTCAGAACTGTTTCATACCGAGGCGGCTCTGAGAGGTCATCTTGCTAACTTAACGTCGGGAAATTTATCAGTTTGGATAGCGCCCATGGGGGATGTAGCACGCTATTACCTTTCGCGAGAAGGGACTCAGGTTTCGGTTGATGCATCGCAACCTGACCAACTAACGGTTGGCCTTAATCTAACAGATCCGACAGGGAGGATTGCCACTCCACTAACAATAACGACCGAAGTTCCCGGGGGCTGGGATCCTGCTCAATTACAAGTAGAGCAAGATTCATCGGCGCTCACGTTCGCTACCGAAGTGACAAATTCTGGCCTGCTGGTTACATATGATGCCGTTCCAAATTTGGGTGACGTGACCATTTCAGTGCCAAGTGTTGCGTTTGCAGGTGACTATAATGACGACGGTTTCGTCGACGCGGCTGACTATACCGTATGGCGTGATAACCTGGGCTCTAGCAATAGTCTTGGGGGGAATGGTGACGAAACCGGCGGCAGCGCAGGAATCGTGGATGCCGCAGACTATGACCTATGGGTACTGTCCTACGGGAACACACCAGTCGCACTAAGCACGACTGTCACGGTTCCAGAGCCAAGTACTCTGCTCTTGGCACTCGCGTATATTGGCGTAGTTGCTTCTCGCCAAGGTCGTAATGATTAAGATCGTCACGTTTCAAGAAGGTTATCGCAAGAAATCACTTTCTTTCGATGGCTAATCTTTTGCATACGTCGTAGGACGTAGGATGCAAATACTCATCTTATGTTTTCATCCTTGATACAATAGCTGCGGCTGGATAGGCGGGCTTTTCATACTCGTCACCGTCTGTGTAACCTACTACAAGACGTTGCAAGACTGTGCTACGTATCACGACGAGCACATGCCAGAATCGCCAATTGAAATCCTAAGCCACTCAGTAGGTGGAGTTAAGCCGTGTCGCTGTTTTACTCCGGCGTAGCTTGGAATACCCGAGTTGCTGTCTGACCGTTAGAATAAGGCGGTACATTTAAATCTTACAGCAAGTATGTCCATTGTCAAACTGGAATCGGGTCAGAAAATGTCGACAACAAACGAGACTGCATCGGAAATTGAATCGGTGATTGAATCATGGCGTGCTAGGTTGCTTGACCTCGACGTGGAAA
>CAYGQU010000568.1:0-2016 GCA_964352045.1 uncultured Planctomycetaceae bacterium | reverse complement strand
CTAATAAACAGAGTGGGCACGAGAGAACTCGAATCTCCGACCTCTTGCATGTCAAGAAAAAATGGCATGATTACCAACGCGAGCCAGTGATAATGAATGCACATTGATAGTATAGACTTACGCGCATTTAGGCAACGCATCTCTAGGCAATCATTCTTACCGAATTGCATCGATAATCACCAAAACGGGAGTAGTTACTACTCCCGTTTTTATAAATAAAGAAACTACTAACCTGTAGCATTTCCCTTTGGTCTATCCGTCGAAGTCCAAAAAAGGACCCGCAATATGTTGAAGGGCTTTGCATAGATGCCCGATCAGGTTCTTTCCGGCACTCCCTACCCACTTGGGGTGCTACGCAGATCGAAGCACAAGCGTATATCAAATTCTCAGCCGAGGGTCCCTCTCTCTAACAAGTTGCTGACCAGCGCATTGCCCCCCCTGCTATGCTACTACTTTAGTTTTCTATCCGCATGAGAGTTTTTCGTTTGAAGAAAAAATTCTTTCGATGCAAGCGAAGCTTTACCCCGTGGGGAGTCGTCGCGAAGGACCCGGCAAGTTAGGGGGCCTAGCCCAAAGCATCAAAATGAACATTGATTGTCGGCGCGTTTACTTACTCACCCCTAAAGCTGCGTACACTTGTAAAAGTGACCCAATGCCCGGCTACGCCGACCCCGTGGGGTGCATGGCAAAGAACCTATTCGGCGGTGGGCGGGTATTTTTGTTTACAACCCAACTACCCTATCGGACGTACCGAAAGCAAAGCATCTTTCACTGGTGCCAAGAGTTGAGCGTTACCATCTTCCGCGCCATCAACCAACCATCGCCGCCGCAGCTCGGGCGTCGTCAGTAGGCAGGGCATACGATGATGGCCAACCGATTCAACTTCGGCATTGGGTCGGGTTGTTAGAAGTGTAACTGTCTCGATTGGTCCCGATTCGCCAAGCCACGATTCCCAAAGGCCAGCGAACGCGATCGGGTAGCCAAGTCCGAATAGGTGTTTTTTCTCTTCAAATTCAGAGAAGGGAAGCAAGCATCGGCGCTTACGCCAGGCATCGCGAAACGAAGGCTTCTCGGCGGCGGTCTCTGATCGAGCGTTGAATGTCTTGCGTTGAAACGACGACCGTTTGGGCGTCTTGTCCGACGGCTTCCACCACGACGGCAGTAGGCCCCACTCAGCGCCAAACGGTTCGAGGTTGCCATCGTCGCCAATCCGTAGTGTTGGCACGGTATTGAGGGGATAAGCGCCGCCATATTTCAAGCCGTCGACGATTGGCCCCAGATGATTAGCTAGCGGTTCGGGAGGAAGGAACCCCAATACGAAGTCGTCAGGCACTTCGGCTTGCGTTTGGTAGTAATGGCACATAGCTGCCAGGGTAACCACAATTTGTGGTGCTAGCCAACCGCATCGCGCATGACTCGCTAGACTTCTCCGCGATGAGCATCACACAGACCACAACCGTTTATTTCTTGGGAGGCGTTTTGCATGGCCAAACGCTGGAAGATAGCGGTAAACAAACCTACCGGCATAGGCACGGGGGAAAGCCCAAGCAGTCCCTAGGCCGTAGCGGGTGGGTTCCGGCCATGCCTGCCGACGTAGCAACGTACGAACGGCACGAATCGTTGCCTGTCTATTGCTTGGTGAACTATGAACCGACGCCCGAAGATGAGGAAGCGGCTCGGGAATGGCTCTGTGCACTTGTCGGTGCCGCATAATCAACATCGCTGAGGGATGCCGAGCGTAAGATATAAATGACGAATGCAGGAGCTTACCACCCTCCACAGCGAGGCTCGCTAAACTACGTGGGAAGGAACGCAACTAGCGTCGGCGTTTCACTCCGACGCGTCGTAGCTTCAGGCCGTTTCTTCGTCTTTCGGTGAACTGCAGAGAGTAGGTATAGACAAATCAAAAGAACAGTACCCCATGGGATTTGGCTTGCTAGAATAGAGAGTATCTAGACCTTGGCACGCTTCCATTCCAAAAACTAATGCGGCTCCTTCTATCTATGTCTATTAGTA
>CAYGQU010000567.1:0-2018 GCA_964352045.1 uncultured Planctomycetaceae bacterium | reverse complement strand
TCTTTTTGGGCTGCCGGCGTGTTGTCGTCTTCGTTTCGGCTTATGGTGTAATTGATGCCGGATTCGGGAATGTCACTGTATCTATCGCGACGATACTGTTCGATAAGATCAACAATTTGTTGAAATCGCTTTTGACCAGGGCGAACACGATAGGTCAGATTCGGACGATCGAACGAACCAACCAGCATCGCGGGCTGTTCGAGATGCAGTTGCTTGGCAATATCTTCTCGCACTGCTTCCGAGGCGGTTGCAGTGTAGGCGTGGATGCCAATATGGGGGAAGACTTCTTTGAGCCGACTCATCGCACGGTATTCGGGACGAAAGTCATGCCCCCAACTGCTAATACAGTGCGCTTCGTCGATCGCGGCAAGCGAAACGTTTGCCTTGGCAAGCATCGAAAGCGTGCCATCGAGTAGCAACCGTTCGGGAGCAATATACAGCAATTTGAGCTCACCCGACCGAATTTGTTCGTAAGTTTGCTTAGCTTCTTCGCTTGAAAGGGAACTATTGAGGTACGCTGCCGCAATGCCACAGTTGCGAAATCTCTCTACTTGGTCTTTCATCAGCGAGATAAGCGGCGATACGACAAGCGCCATGCCCCCCATCGTTGTCGCAGGAACCTGAAAGCAGAGCGATTTTCCGCCCCCGGTGGGGAGTACCACGACCGAGTCACGGCTTTCCATAACCGTCATCATCGCTTCGCGTTGAAGTGGTCGAAATGAATCGTAGCCCCAGTAGTGCTGCATTGACTGAAGCAGGGCATCGAGTGAGGAAGTTGGCTTCTCCACAGCAGGTTGAGAACTCTTGGGGTGCGTTACTTGGGGGGGCGGATAAAACTCGTGCCTGTAGTGTAACGCATGAAGAGCCTAAGTTGCTACGGTTGCCGATCTCGATTCATCACAATCGAATTTATTCGTCGTCGAGCAGTAACCGAAACCGTGGCTGATAGTAGGAGAAGAAATCCAGTTGGCTCGGGCACCGAAAGTGGTGTTACGCTACCGATGCCCGCTCCGTAAATGAATTGAATACCAGCAATATCATCAGGTAAAAGGACGCCAGTGCCTGGCCCCATCCGCCGAAGTGCAGCAGGAAACATAACCGTGCCGTCGATCGTCGAATGACCGAGACCCAAAGAGTGTCCAATTTCGTGGGTCAAAATACCCAGCACGTCAGGTTCGCTTGCGGTGCCGATGATTTCCCAAGGATCGCCATTATCGAAATGAATATCCGCTGATAGATGGCCTACGCTTGAAATTGCATAGGCAAGTGCCTTAGCCACCGGCATACCGTTTTGAGCATCGGTTCCGTTGATGAAACGGTGATTGAGTCGGATTTGTCCAAAATCGTTTTCATCGTAGGCCAGATACTCTGCGGAGTTTGACGTAAAGACTGTTGTACCGATGTCAGGAACTTCGACAAAATGAAGCGGAGCGACCGATGCCCATAACCCGAAAGCTTCTTCGGTAACGGTCTTGAGGTAGCTTTCGGAAATTGATTCACCGGCTACGGTTTTTAAGCCACCCTTGAGAAAGTTGTGGTAGCGGTAGGTAATGGTGATATCGCTTCCACGCCCCCCCGGTTGAGGCCACCTACCACCAAAGGTTGAAAATTTCGATGTGATCGCAGGTTCATCTTCGTCGCTATCGTCCGTCGCTTGCGAATTGGAGGTAGACGAGTCCCCACTAAAACAACATTGTGGAGTTTCACCTACGAATGCTTGGCAAAAACCACAGGCATCTGCCTGCGTATTTATAAGTAGCAGAGTAGTGAATGCGAAAAGTGAATAGTAGCTATATTTAATTGGGAGCATAGGTGGCATCTAATAACCTGGGTGCTGGGACTTGAACATCTTAAGAAGAAGGATTGAGTCCAAAACAAGAAGTGAACGAATGTTGGTTAAAGAACGTTGGGTAGATCAGTTCTGGAACGGTTCGTTCACGAGCACCTAGGGCAAATAGCTTAGATAAATGTGCGATTCGGCCACGGTTAGCTGCCGATGACCCCATTATGCCTTAAAG
>CAYGQU010000566.1:0-2020 GCA_964352045.1 uncultured Planctomycetaceae bacterium | reverse complement strand
CATGTCGCTAGGTGGCGTGATTTATTTCTCGACCAACTTCCGACGATTCAAATTTGCAGAATCTGCGCTGGTAAATCTAACGAGCCGCGAAATTAGTAACCAAACGGTGCCGGAAGATTTCCGTAACCAACGAATCCACCGCTGCTGGCGTTTAGTTCGCACTTAGAGGGAGTCTAAAAATACATTCGCTATTTATCCCCCACCTTCATTTTTGGGGGGAGGTTAGGGGAGCGGTCTTTTGGATCGGTTGAATCGTAATTTTAGACTCGCCCTTAGACTCATAACGCAAGCTTGTAAGTGTCGGTGCGCGACGTAAAGCTGCTAAGTGTATTGGCTCGATGAGAAGTAGTTTTGCCTTCTTGGAATTTCAAAATCAGATGCTCTGATGTCACTCAAGCTACACAACGAGGCACAGTTTTTCATGCTAATCGCAGTGTGTTGTGCTAGTTCTCTACTGCCTGATCTTCAAGTCGATCCAAACCAACCGGTGATCCGAACCACTCACCCCTTCTGAGCCAACTTCACCTGGCTTCGGCCAAAAGACCCCTCCATCGACGATCTCAAAACCTTGGGAGGGAATCACATAGTCCGCACGCATATTGCCGAAACCATCTTGGCTAAAGTTGGCCGTGTCATGCGAGGCGTCTCCTTTTTGGTCGGCATTTAGCTGTTGGTACTTAGCGGCAGCTGCGACGCCCCCTTCGCTTGTGGGGGTGAAATTTCCTTGTAGCCTTTCGTGCTCGAGCAGTTGGTTGATCGCTGCGGGCTTGGCTCCCCCATCGACCGGGTCAGCATTGAGGTCACCTAAGACAATACACCGCTGGTCGGCTCTTATTCCTTTACAGAGCAAACCGTTGTCATCTTTTAGCCCCCAGCTTTTGGCGTTTCCATCAAGGTAGCGCGCGATCAAGCCAATCTCATCATGGTTACGGCGTCCGTTACGATCTTCGGGGCCATCAAAACCGGGGGGTGTTGGATGCGAACAGAGCAGGTGAATTGGTAGGGTGTGTGCCAACGCACCTTTCGAATCGAGCTTGGGTTCCAGTGCGTTATCACGCACCTTACTAGAGGCATCCATAGAAACTTCAACACACACATCCCAAAAGCTTTTCGATGAAAGACGCAACTTCTTTTCCAACTCGGCAGCATAGTATGATTTGCCCGTTGTTGGATTAATTGGGAACTTGTGCCCTGGCAAATCCTTCCACAACGCTTTTTGAAAAGTGTGAGACTTCTTGGTGTTAATCGGATAACGGGACAACAACAACATGCCATACTGACCCGGATATCGACCATAGCCATGCGCGTCAGCGGGTCCGCCAAGCTTGCCATCGCGATCGAGGTCTTCGCCCGAATTGACTCCTGTGTTGACCGGTTCATAAAAGCAGTAGGGGTAATGAATGGGTTCCTGTTCGTTTTGTTTCTTCGCAAGATACAAATTACGAAAATCATCCGGCAGCCTTGTCGAAGTCGCTTCGTAATCAAATTCGTTAATCAAGAGAATGTCGGGCCGAACGCGCTGAACGACCTCGGCGATTTGCCTTGCCTGCTTCGAGCTGCCTGACGCTAGCTCGTCACCCAGTTCGCCCAACCGATCTCGATACATCGCAACGTTGTAGGTGGCGACACGAATCGTTTGCGATTTGTCTGCTTTCGTCTGACTAGGCTGCTTTGCGTAGCTAGAAGTCGACGAAGAGTGGGGTGTGATGAGCAAGAAGAAGATAGTGATTAAGGCTTGATGGGGGCTTCGCATGGAGAGAGCTCGTTCAAAACAACAATTAATGGCAATCAGGCAAGCTAAGAGCATCATAACGGCAACGTCTTGCGGAGGCCAATCTCATTCATGCGACGATTTATGGCATTGAGAATAATCGGTTCAACTCGGCCCAATAGGTTTCATCTAGGGGGACAAACCGATACACTGTGAGCAATGTAAATGAGTCCAATTCCCCCTTTAATGGCAACGAGGTTCTCGTGAGTGGCGTCTTTGAAGTAAAGCACCCCCTGATCGATTGCCACC
>CAYGQU010000565.1:0-2020 GCA_964352045.1 uncultured Planctomycetaceae bacterium | reverse complement strand
TGACGAAGCGGGGTTGTGGCTCGCTCAGAGAAGAAGAAAACAAAGAGGCCTGACCTGCTCTGTCGAAAACCCTTGATTGCTAGCTAAACCTTGCCGAGTTTCTCTTCGTAGTGGAACTTATGAGCAAGACGAGCAAATCACCGAAACGGATTTTACAGGTAGCTCATCAACTCGGTAAACAGCGTCTGCGAACTTATTCTCACAAGTTCAGCCCGAAGAAATTTACGCTGCCACAGTTGTTCGCCTGTTTGGTGCTGAAAGAGTTCCTGCGACTCGATTATCGAAAGCTCTCGGCACTTCTGGAAGATGCTCCCTGCTTAGCAAGCGTGATTAATCTAAAGCAAGTGCCGCACTTTAGCACCTTTCAGAAAGCATCATCACGCTTGCTCGAATCACGACGTGTTCAGCTACTATTGAGCGAAACGGTGGAAGCGGCCACCACGCATCGGGTGATGCGTAAGAAGGTCACTTTGGCTGCCATTGATGGAACCGGCTTCGAGAGCCGACACGTTAGCCGATACTTTGTTCGTCGAAGAGAAAAATCGAGTAAAACCAGCTATCAATCGACAACCTATAGCCGTTATCCGATCGCTAATCTTCTTTGTGATTGTGCAAGCCACATGGTACTTGCCTTTCAGACAGGCCGAGGTCCTGGGCCCGATGATCCTTACTTCCAGCCGACCGTCGAACAGGCAGCGAAGCGGACAACCATTCAAACACTTCTGGCCGATGCAGGTTACGATAGTGAAGCGGCACATCGCTTCGCACGAGAAGAGCATGGCATGCGGACAATCATTCCTGCCACGCGTGGCCGTCGGACGAAGAAACGCCTTAGCGGTTACTGGCGTAACCGAATGAAGACCCGTTTCAATCAAGCCAAGTACGGACAGCGATGGCAAGTCGAAACGGTCAACAGTATGATTAAACGAACGATGGGAGCCGCCCTGCGAGCGAGAAGCTATTGGTCCTAGTCGCGTGAAATGAGTTTAAGAATCCTTACACACAACATCATGATTCTTTAATCATTAAGGAGCTTTTCGACAGAGCAGGCCAGGCCTCTTTAATTAGTTCTGTAGGGTAGGAGGTTCTGTCAGCTAGTTCGGTTTGCTTGCTGTCTAGCGTATTTGCCGACAGGTTTACCTACCTTTGCTTGTTTTTCAGCGGTAGATGCAAGCACGTTACCCCCCCGGAAATATCTCGCCACGGGTATTAGATGCTCATTGGATATTGACGCACCAATATAGCAAACAAATAAGGGCCTAGCAAAATCTCTTTGCTAGGCCCCTTGGTTTTCAAGTTTTCACAGTTTGGTTAGTACCCGTAGCGTGAGCCGGGCTGCGAGGCGACGTCCACGACTTCGTCTTCAAAGAAGCGAGTCGTCTCTTCGGCGGCGAGCTTGATCTCAAGGTCACGGCAAAGTACCTCTGCACGGAATAAGTGAGTTCCCGGTTGATCGGCCCGAGCGTGGATGGTAAAGGTTCGCACGGCACCGGCTGGGATCGCTTCGATTGTATCAAAGGGGACCCGGCCATCGTTAATCGTGCAAGGCGAGCCATCGACATGATGTGGTTCAATACCTTCTGAGAAAAGCCCAACAATACGGACTTCGTTCGCTGCGTTCGTACCACGGTTCGTTACGCGAATTTGGTACTCGATCTCCTCGCCCGTTGCGACTGGACCTTTGGGGTCGAGTACATCGAGCTTGAGGTCAGCTAGCGCGATGACATTTGTCAAAGCGGTAATCGTTTCCGATTCGGTGCGATCCGAAGCTTTGGCATGAATCGCTATTTCATTGTCTCCCGCATTGCTGAGCAAACATTTCAATTCAAAGTAACGGTCATCACCGGGACGAAGCGAACCGACCTGGAAGGTTGCTAGGCCAGTCTTTGTAACTTTTGCTTTGTCGGAACTAATTAGTTCGAAGCCCTCTGGTAGCTGTGCCGTGAGGACAACGTCGGGAGCAACAGCGGTACCCGGATTACGAACCCGGAAGAAGTAAGTTGCGGGAGCTCCCGTATAG
>CAYGQU010000564.1:0-2035 GCA_964352045.1 uncultured Planctomycetaceae bacterium | reverse complement strand
GGTTATTTAGGCAGCGATTGTGATGCCGAGCCAAATGTCCGACTCGCTGCTCACCTGGCCTATGCTTTGCACAACGATGCACTCACGATTTTGGATGGAGATGGCAACGTCGACATTCTGGCAGCACGCAAGAGAATCCTACAATCTGCGAAGATAGTGGGGCATGAATACGCCGATGGACATTCAAAATTTGCTCCGTAAGCTGCGTCGGCTTCATCCTCTGACGCTAGTTAGGCATTCCCGCCCACGCAGCTATGCGTACCCCGCTGAGGAGGGGGGGGGCAAGCTTCTGCTAACTCCCCTCGGCGTTTCACTCCGACGCACTTTGTGAGACGACCAGATATTCGCTTTGCACTAGGCCATGAGGGAGAGTGCTGGTCTCGATATGCTGGAGGCGGATATCGTCGTCGAGCTTTCCGAATAGCGGGATGCCCACCCCGATAAGAACTGGGACGGTTGTGACTATGATGTTCTGAATTAGGCCAGCCCTGAGAAACTCCTGGACCGTCTTTCCACCATCGACATAGAGGTGCTTAGCTCCTCTCCCCGCCAGGGAGGCGACGACTTCGGTTGGTGTACCTGACATCGTCTCAACCTTATCGGACAAGCTTTCAGGGAGGTTTAGCTCTCGGCTCGTCAGTACAACCACCGGCTTGCTGTACGGCCATTCACCGAAGGTTAGCACCTGCTCGAATGTGTTTCGTCCCATTACCAAGTAATCGATTCTCTCCATTAAGGCAGAGAATCCGCCGTCATCTCCATCTTCAGACGGGTCGCCAAGCCATGAAACATCGCCGTCGCTTCTTGCGATGAATCCATCGAGGCTGATTGCACAGTAAACAGTTGCTTTCATGTCAGTATCCTACCGTGAAATGGTATGCACCGCATCCGATTATAACGCGTCGGCTTCATCCTCCGACGCACTTTAGGCGTTACCCGCTGTGGAGTGTCTGCATGCCTTCTATGGGGCGGGGGGCTCTGATTTCTAGGCGAAGTCACTTCACGACCGTAGCCCTAGCAGCGTACCTTTCTTGGCAAAAAAAGGGCTTTTGGCCTTTGGCATAAAAGCATTTTTGCTGGCAATTTTTTCGCGATGCTTGGCTATCGGTAGTGAGTGGAGAAGCTGTAGATATCGATACCCCCCTACCTAAAAGTCGGTTGAAAACGTGCGGGCTTAGCGTCTCGGTGTTTAGCCCATTCTCGCTAGAAATTGACCCGCCCCCCCTCTCATCTATTGGCATTGCGCCCGAGGGGTTCACGATGAGCGCCTTCCACTCAATTGGGGGGTTTTAGCCCCCTTGGAATCACCCGAATATCGCTAAACGTCGGGGTTTAGCCGAAGGCGCTCATTGACACCCCCTCGGAGCATCTTCGCTAGGTAAATGCGTCACCTTGCGTCAGTTTGAGCGCCTTCGTTGGAGGGTATTGGATCGCCCTCGCTGGGGGCCAACGGCATCGGTTCCCAAGTGCAGGATTCGTTATTGGGCAATGACAAATACCACCCTTCGCCGAAGTTGGGTTTGCTCGATTGAACGGCTAAGTCTTTCCGAGCTCGGCGGTAAGTTGCTTGGCTGATCCCTTCCGCTTTGCATGCGGCCAAGACTTCCGACTCGGGGCGCGTTCCACTTGCTAGCTCTTCGGTGAGGATCGCCTTTGCTCGCGTCAGCTTCGAGTCGCCACTGTCGGCTGGTTGCCCTAGCAAGTCGTCTGCCGTCAGGTCGTCGAGTACGTCGCCCCACACAACGCGCGACGTCGCATCGTTCTGTGGTGTTCGGTGTTGCTCGATACTGAACCCAATCGCTGGGGGCATTTTTGCTAGGTTCATTTTCGTACCCACAAAAATACGCGACTCGGGATCGTCTTGCGACTTGGCAACGATGTACGCCGCTCGGCACGCACCGACGATCCCAATCGAACCACCACCACGATACAGAGCCGAGCTCCCTTGCTTCTTATTCAGGTGCCGAAGGAACAGCACGGTTGCGCCGGTCCGTTCGGCCATCGCGGTCAATGGCTTGAGCGCACGACGTATATC
>CAYGQU010000563.1:0-2045 GCA_964352045.1 uncultured Planctomycetaceae bacterium | reverse complement strand
GCGCTATTGGTTGTCGATGCCCATGAAGGACCTATGCCGCAGACTCGATTTGTGTTGCAAAAGGCACTCGCTTTGGGCCTCAAGCCAATTATTGTCGTCAATAAAATTGACCGACCCGACTCGCGGCCTGATGAGGTTGTGACCGAAGTATTCGACCTACTCGTCGATCTTGGGGCCGATGATAACACGCTTGATTTTCCGTTGGTCTTTGCCTCGGCTAAGAATGGTTTTGCTGCCTTATCGCATGACGAACGTCCGACCGACATGCGAGTGTTGCTTGAATCCATCATCGAAAATGTCCCTTCGCCTCGCGGTGAACCTGACAAGCCTTTGCAAATGCTTGTGACGACGGTTGATTATTCGGAGTTTGTCGGACGGATTGCTATTGGTCGCGTCTTTGCGGGTAAGGTCGAAGACCGTCAACGTGTGGCAGTTGTCTCACCCAATGGAGAAACAACGAACCAGCAAATTGGCAAGCTTTTTACTTTCGAAGGCCTTGATCGCAAGCAAGCAGACGAAGTCCGTTGTGGCGATTTATGTGCCATCGTCGGGCTCGATCCAGTCGGTATTGGCGATACCATCGCCAGTGTGGAAGCTCCCCAATCGATGGATGCTGTTACCATTGACGAGCCGACTCTTAACATGACTTTTCGGGTAAACGATGGGCCTCTCTCGGGCCGTGAGGGTAAGTACCTTACAAGCCGGCAGATCGGTGACCGATTGCAACGCGAACTTCGTTCGGACGTCGCCCTACGGGTCGAACCAGGCGATACGCAAGAGCAGTTTCGTGTTTCAGGCCGTGGAATGATGCACTTGGGAATCTTGATCGAGAATCTGCGTCGCGAGGGGTTTGAGCTATGTGTTGGTAAGCCAGAAGTCGTGGTACGCGTTGAAGAGGGGGTCAAGGTCGAACCAATCGAACTTTTGGTTGTTGATGTTCCAGAAGAATACCAGAATGCTGTGATGGCACTGGTTGGTGACCGTCGAGCACAGGTCATCAAAATGGGCAAAAAGGGGGGTGCCTCGGGGTTTGTCCATCTCGAGTTCTCTATACCGGCTCGTTCGCTCATTGGCCTGCGGAGCCGTCTGCTAACCGCCACGGCGGGCAACGCGGTCGTGCATCACTCGTTACTCGGTTATGAAGAACTACGAGGTGAAGTAGCGCATCGAGCAAATGGTGTGCTCATTGCCAGTGAACCAGGTCAAGTAACTGCCTACGCGTTAGACGCCCTCTATGATCGAGGCATCTTTTTCATCAAGCCGGGCGATACAGTTTACGAAGGCCAAGTAGTTGGCGAAAACTGCAAAGCAGGTGACTTGATCGTGAATGTCGTCAAAGGAAAAAAATTGACGAATGTTCGTGCTTCGGGCAAAGACGATACGAGCCAGGTTCGCCCCCCTCGTGAAATGGGCCTCGAAGCGTGTCTTGAGTACATTGACCGAGATGAGTTGGTCGAAGTGACCCCCTCTTTAGTACGGCTTCGGAAAATCAAACTTCTTGAAGCGGATCGCCGTCGCGAAGCACGTCGCGCTGCAGCGCCTGTATTGTAAGGCCTGATGATCGTTATTATCGTCGTATTTAGAGGATTCACCGGGTACGACGTTTTGAGCTTGTAGGTACATGTTCCAGATTGCGGGTCCTTGTGAGCTAAGGTGTAGAAGAGAGTTCTATGTGGTTGAATTCTCGGTTTCGTACATCAAGGCAACCAACATGTTCTTCCACCAGACTTCAAATACGCGTTGTGGAATAACGCTCGTTGAGCTAATTGGCGTTATTCTTTCGATAACAGCTGGTTTGTGCATCGGTGCCAATTATATGGGACTTGATCTGAATCGTGTCGCCTACGTCGCGATGGATGAATCAAGGGTTCTGACTCAGCTTCCCGAACATTGGAGGCCTTTGAATCCTGATTGTCCAAACGGAGATTGCCCTTCGTTAGAGGAAATTCGTGAAGCTAAAAGGTCGCAACTAAATAGCGAATTGACTGCATTGCAGGGCGAGGTAGCACTCTTAAGCGGAACTGCCAATACGACCGATTTGGGAT
>CAYGQU010000562.1:0-2045 GCA_964352045.1 uncultured Planctomycetaceae bacterium | reverse complement strand
CGAATTAAAAGTTGCCTTCGTGGCAGCCAGTTTTTTGACAAAGGGCAAGTGATAACCGAATGTTCGACCCAGAGCATTCAGCAAAAGAGAGAAGCGGTTGTGGCGCAGCCCTAGCAGCGATTGCCAAGCCGGCGATTACTTGGATTTATACGAAGAGTCAGAAGAACCCTGTAGTTTGGAAGCCCTTTTTCAAGGAGCTAGCAGACTACCACAGCACGAGGAAGTAAAAGATGAGCGATGCAGCAGTGGCGGACGCGCCCGCAACCGAATTTTCCGATGCCACCAAGGAGATGGGCGACAAGATTGTCAGCCTTACCCTCAAGGAAGCTAAAGAACTTAGCGATTATCTCAAGGAAGTTCACGGCATTGAGCCCGCTTCTGGCGGCGGTGCAGTTATGATGGCTGGCCCTGCCGATGGTGGTGGCGCAGCAGCAGCCGAAGAGCAAACCGAATTTGATGTGGTGCTTGAAAGCTTTGGTGACAACAAGATTGCCGTTATTAAGGTGGTTCGCACCGCAACGGGTCTTGGCCTCAAGGAAGCCAAAGAAGCAGTTGAAGGCGCACCTGGTAAGATCAAAGAAGGTGCTTCAAAAGAAGACGCAGAAAAGCTCAAGGCAGACCTCGAAGAAGCAGGCGCAACCGTTTCGATCAAGTGATCGAACGATTTGTGTTGAGCCACTCGACGACTTGTTAAGTCAAGATTGGTTTATGATGACGAGCGTCCTAACGATAACTTCTGCCGAGACGTCGGCTCTTTGCTAATTGACTCAATGCTGGCCTTTCCTGTTGCCCCGTTGTGGGGTAACAGGTTGGCTCGCTTAAAAAACCATTTTGGTATTTTCATTACGGTATTTAAGCCACATTGATCCCAGATTTCTTGTTAAAGAGAATTCTAAGCAACGGGCAGGCAGCTTAAGCGATTCGTTATTGTGGATGTAAGTTATGATTAACTTTTTTTGGCATGACGCTTTAGCAAGATAATGCTGCAAGTCAATCGCGTGGTTCATTCGTGAACTGATCAATCTCGATGTGATGGTTTAAGGCCATCGCAAGGGTTTGAAAAGTTCCCGTCCTGGCTTTTTGTCGAGCCCCTTGAATGAGCTGTTTTTATCAATCGCCAAACGCTAGTCGAATGCGTAAGGTGCCAGCGGTCATAAGACGACGAGTCTTGCGACGGTTGAGTGCTGCTAGAGAGAGGTACGCGCGTGCATCATTCAGTAAGAGTGATCTGCCCGAATCGCTTTGTCTTGATCAAGTCTGGCATGATCAACACGCAAGGCATCGGTGTAACTCATCAGCGAGCGAGTTGAAACTCGTCGAAAGAGACTCGTGGTATTTCTATATCCATGGTTTTTTTGGCAATGGTTTAAGTTGTTCGCAAGCAGTATGGCAACACAAAGATAAAAACAATTCTTTCAACATAGCTCTAACGAAGAGCTTTGGACCGTTTTTCGGACACCGTTTTTCGGACCTTGTCGATTGGAACACTGTCGTTTGGAAGACGGCAAATCGCTTCAAAATCGACAGTGGTCATTCGGCTCTCGCTATAACTCGCATCCGCTGCATATTGAAATCGCATCCTTCCGGTTGAACACTTCGGTTCAATCAGCATCCATACCCATGGAGTAGGCAAAGATGGCCTGTACTACGCAACGCCGCTTACACACACCCGACACGCGCTTCTTTGGCAGTGATCGTGGTGGTTACGCTATTCCGGATCTCACAGAGATCCAAACCGCTAGCTATGCCAAATTCCTTCAGTACGACGGTACGATGGGAATGAAGCGAAAAGACGAAGGTCTTGAAGCAGTTCTTCGTGAAATTTTTCCGATCGAAAGCTACGACAAGTCGGTTGCTCTTAGCTACATTCGTTACGAGTTGGGCAAGCCACGTTACGAGCCAGACGAATGTCGTCAACTACGCTTGACCTATGGCCGCCCGCTTCGCATTTGGCTTCGTCTCGAACGCGAAGAACCGGTCGAAGAAGAAGTCTATCTTGGCGATTTGCCAATCATGATGGGCGGTGGTGAGTTCATCATTAACGG
>CAYGQU010000561.1:0-2049 GCA_964352045.1 uncultured Planctomycetaceae bacterium | reverse complement strand
TTCGCGGATTGATCGGACCAATGCCCGATGGAAAAGGGATTGTTCGTTACGAATCGCCCGAAGTGTTTGAAACACTCACTAAAGAATGGGGCGCTCCGCCACCGAAGCGTAAGCGAATACGCAAGAAGGCAACCACCGTAGCAACACCAACTGCGGAATCGATAGCGACTCCAATTCCATCCAATCTTGCTTCGGCTGAAACGCCGATTGGAGATCCACCAGCTACTGCCTAAGAACTTCTGCCAAGCAGTTACTCTCAGCAACGCATCGCTTCTGCCAACAATTCCATCGGATGCACAACCCGCATCGCTTTGAGATCCTTATCGGCAGCGCATGCCATGCGCAATTGATGCAAACACCCAGGATTAGCGGTCGCTAAAACTTCTGCCCCCGTCTGGCGTAGATGCAACAATTTTCGTTGTAGAAGCTTGTCGGATTGCTCAGGTTGGGTCATTGAATAAACCCCCGCTGCTCCACAGCACCAATCAGCTTCAGCGAGTGGTATGAACTCGGTATTTGGCAATCCTTTTAATAATTCGACAGGCTGATTTACGACTTGCTGTCCATGACAGAGATGACACGATGCGTCGTAGGTAATCCTCGTTGGCTCTTTAGGCGACATGCCAGTTTCTGGGTAAAGAATACCTTTACCAGCTACTTTTTCTGCTACAAATTCTTGTGCATCGCGAACCTTTGCATCCCACTCTAATGCAATTGCTTTGTAGTTGGCATCCTCTTTTAGCAAACGGGCATAGTGTCGCAGGTGGGATCCACAACCTCCCGAGTTGCTAATAATAGCGTCGATTTGACCTAGCGGGTACTTGCCCCGCTCCCCAAAGAGATCGAGTGTTTTGCGTGCTAACTCCTTAGCAGTTGGCAAATCGCCATTGTGAGCGTGTAACGATCCGCAACAAACCTGACCGCGTGGCGTAATAACTTCGCAACCAATGGCTGATAGTACGTCGGCTGTTGCACGATTGACCTTTGCAAAAGCAATGTCCTGCACGCATCCGATGAGTAAAACTACTCGAGCTATGGGGCGATTCTTAGGATGTTCAACCTCTTCGATACGCTCATAACTGAAGGGGGGATCCATCATAGGGGCCGAAGGCTCAAGATCTCGTAGTCGCTTGGGAGCGATCCGCATCGCGCCGATTCGATAAAGTAGCTTTCGGATTTTTGGTCTTTGTTGCAAGGCAACGAAACGTGCAATAAGCCTTAAAAGCCAAGGACGAGTCATCAAAAGTCGCAGCCCCAACCATCGGTATACCGACCTAGCTGGACTATTCATCGCACCTGCATGTTCACTTGCTGCCCGGGCGGTCTCTAGTAAATTCGCATAATCAACCCCTGCCGGACAAACGCTGACACAAGCTAGGCAGCCAACGCAATAATCCATCTCCTCAGCAAACGCACGATTAATAGGTAACTCGCTATCCGCCACCGCCCGCATCAAAGCAATTCGGCCACGTGGACTATTACGCTCACGTCCTGTCTCGTCAAACGTAGGACACGTTGGCAAACAGAGCCCACAGTGCATGCATTGCTGAACTACTGAGTAGTCCAGCGTTTGCAGTAAGTTTTCTGGCACATTAGGCATATAAATAATTTCAAGAGCGTTTTTAGCTTAGTCGATGAATTCGACAATCATGAAAGATCAAAAATCTTTCCCGGATTAAGCAGACCTTGTGGGTCAAGTGATTTTTTTACCAACTGTAATAATTCGTAACTATTGTCACCAAGTTGCTGACGCAAGAAAGACTTCTTTGCGAGCCCGACGCCATGTTCCCCCGTGATGGTTCCCCCCAGGCGAAGCGTTTCGGCAACGATCGAAGCGAGGGCTTGTTCGACGCGATGCATTTCTTCTTCATTCCGCTCGTTGGTTAAAAACGTAGGGTGCAGGTTGCCATCCCCCATGTGGCCGAAGACTCCAACTTGCAAATTATAATTCCTAGCGCACTCGGCAATAAAAGTCACCATGCCCGCAAGTTCGCTGCGTGGCACCGTAACATCTTCAAGAATTGTCGTTGGGCTAACACGAGCAAGGGC
>CAYGQU010000560.1:847-2057 GCA_964352045.1 uncultured Planctomycetaceae bacterium | reverse complement strand
GTTTTATGTGTTCACTGATCGGGGTTTCCCCTAAGCAATGTAAATGCCCCAGGTCGGCCGTAAGTCGAAAGGCTTCGCTTTTACCGCCAAGTGCTTCCACTCGACTCTTCAGTATGGCGAACTGAGCCAGCGTTTCGATCGCCATGCCCGGCTCAGGCTCGAAAGCTAGCTGCACCCTCTCTTCCGAGGCAAACTCAAGTAGCGGAAGTAGTTCAAGAGCAAGTCGTTCGACTAGCACCTCAAACGCTTCATTTTCGGTTGCAACTCCCGCCCATAATGAAACGACTTTCGCATCCATTTGTTTGGCTGCTCGGATGGCGTGCCGCAGAAATTCAACTCGACCCGTACGCTGGTCGCACACTGATGAAACAAGCGTTGGTTTGTGCTTTATCCATGGATCAAGCAAAAACCGAGCTCCTGTTTCGATTACGACCGTCATCTTGTGCCGTTCGGTTTGCTCCCGTAACCATTTTGCCTGTTCTTTCCAATCGAGGTCTTTGGGAGAGAGCAAACCATGGTCAATCGTCAAGGCGATTGCTCGGTAGCCAATCGTTGCCAACACCTCAATTGCCTCGCTAGGCAAATGATGAGCGAAACCGTTGGTGTTGTATCCGAGGATCATGCGATTAGGTGGCTGGAATCACGAGGGTAAGCAGCTTGGATATCGGTAGCAGTGCCAGGATAGCTAGACCATAGAATACTCCAACGTAGCAAAAGACCAAAGCAGCATTGATGACGATCAAACCTTGTATCGCCCTGACTACGGCATGTTGGATACGATTAGCAGATGGGTGCCATATCGCACCCAAGTAATATCGGCCGACCATTAAGATTATGATCAGCCACAGCATGATCCATACCTGAGTATTCTGTAAAGTAAACGCGTAATTTTCGGCTACTTCAAACAACAAGTAGGGAGCGATGCCCAACCAGAGCATACCACCTATCGAAATGGCAGCCCCCAACAACATTTGATTTCGCGAGGAGACGCCTGCCTCATCGCGTGCAAACAAGGTTAATCCTGCAACGTAGGCGATCACTCCCGGCGTGATTAAAAGCAGCAGTTCCCACGAGCCAGCAAGCACCAAACCAAGCATGCCATTCAGTCCGCGGCAGATACCCATCAACCATGGCCCCCACTTTGTTTTTTTTAGAGGGCTGTTGTAGAAAATAATCGTAATAGCGAGTAAAGAAGCCACCACGGTTGGCC
>CAYGQU010000560.1:0-837 GCA_964352045.1 uncultured Planctomycetaceae bacterium | reverse complement strand
CAGATCCAGCTTCGATGTTTCCGCCAGAATTCCCAATTGGGTCATGAAGCAAAAGCCAATTCCCAACACCAACAAAAATTGCCCTAGAGCCCGAGCCGTTGGCATACGGATTTCACCAGCAGGAAGGGGCCGATTAGGTCGCTCTCTTAGGTCTTGCTCAACATCAGCCGCGTCATTGAGTACCATGCCGCCGTGGTATAGCGAGAGCGAAGCAAAGATTAGTAGCAACGTTCGATCAACTGGCAGGAGACTTCCTGTTGCGACAACGATGCCCATCGCCACGTCGGCAATCGCCGTCGGGGCATTCGACAGACGAAGCAATCGAAAATAGCTTAAGAACAAGCTGAGTGATAGCTTCGACATGGGTTCGATGAATAAAGGATAGCGATTGATTCTATCAGGGAGATTCAATCGAACTGAGAGAGTAGGGGAGTGAGATATTCTAACGATTCCTTTGCAGCCGCATCAGGATTATCGCCGTAGGGATAGAGTTCGACCGTTAACCAACCATCGTAGCCCGTCATGTTGATTTCTCGGAGTGTCCCTTGAAAGTCAATTGCTCCGTGTCCAGGAATCAGGTGCTGATGCACTCGTGTGGCAGCGATATCTTCTAAATGGTAATGCAATGTCTGCTTTGCCATGCGATTAACCCACTTTTCGGGGTCTTCGCCAACGCAGTAAGCATGACCAATATCAAAGTTCAAGCCAACCATTGATGAATCGATATCGTCAACAAACGTTTCGTACTCTTCAAACCGTTCAATCAACAGCTCAGGCTCAGGTTCGATTAAAAGCCCAACGCCCAACGATTCAGCTAACTCGACGCAGGGGAGGAAT
>CAYGQU010000559.1:0-2077 GCA_964352045.1 uncultured Planctomycetaceae bacterium | reverse complement strand
TTTGCCAACCACCTGACAGTTCGCGTACCGGGCGATGTAGCATCTCTTCGCCCAAAGCAAATCGCCAGGCGACTTGGCCACAACGCCAGTCAGGTTGATGGCTATCACGAAGCAAGAAATCAAGAACCGTCTCGCCATCGTGGAAAGGATCGTGCTGCCGAAGATAACCAAGCCTTAGTTTTTTGCTCTTAATCACTTCGCCTGCGTCTAGTTCTTCGGACTCAAGCAAGATGCGGCAGACGGTTGATTTGCCGGCTCCATTGCGACCGATGAGGCCAACCTTTTGATCATCAGTCAACGCGCAGCTAGCGCCATCCAGAAGAATCTGGTGGCCGTAACGTTTGTGAGCATCTTGAAGCGAAAGAACAACAGGCATCTTTTCGGGCAGGTTGGCTAGGTAGGATCTCTGGTTTCGGCAGGTGGCTCCGCAGGAGGAATAGCAACTTTTGGGAGCCAAGCACTAAATAATACCAGACAGCAACAAACCAAACAGCCGCCCGCAAAGCAATCGCCGTAGCGGACGTAAAACGTAGGCATGTTACTAATTCTTAGGGGAAGGCTGGCTATTAATACTTGTTCTTGTTGTCGTGTTGAAACGGCAATCACTTCGCCCGAAGCAGAAATCGCTGCCGAGAGCCCGCCATTGGCTGCCACCACGAGGGGCGTGCCGGTCTCGATTGCCCGATAAATAGCACAAGCAAGATGCATGTCGAGTTCACTCGATCCCCAAAACCAAGCGTCGTTCGTGACATTGACCAACAGATTTGGTGCCTCGTCCTGAGAAGTCAGTTCTGCCACATGGCGACGGATCACATGCGGTACGACCGTTTCATAGCAAATGCTAGGTGACATTCGTATTAATTCCATCCTACGATTCATTTTTCGGGTGATTGGAATCGACATCGCAATAGGTCCCTCACCGGCCCGTAGGCCACCTGCCATTGGAGTGAGGTAATACATGGCAGGCATGTTTTCGGCAAACGGAATGTATTCTCCAAACGGAACTCGGTGGGTTTTGTCGTAAACCGAAAGAAGATTCCCCTCGCGGTCGATCAGGGCCGCACTGTTATAGGGAAAGGCTCTTGGAAGACCCAATTCACTTCCGGGATCAGCAACCCAATCGTAGTGGTCGATTCCAACTAGCGTTGGTGTTTGCAAACGATCAGCCAGCGATTTGAACCATGCCCTCGTGTGATCCGACGATCGAACGAGTTCGGTATTTGTACCCGTTGGTGGGTCGAGTTGGCCTCCAAATGTATCGACTGGAGAACGGAACATCGATTCGGGCCATACGATGAGGTCGAGTCCGATCCCTTCTGCTTTTGCTTTTTTAACCGCTTCGATGGAGAGCGCAACCTGTCGGTCCATGATGCGTTGCGAGCGCCCCGGATCGGGATCCCAAGTGGCACGTGTGTCTCCTTGAATTAGTGCGACGTTTAGGTTGGGTTTTTGAACGCTTTTTTGGCTATCCGTTAAGGATGACGAAAGGAAAACGAGCAAGAAGAGGAAAAATATTGCCAGGAAAATGCAAGTCTGATTTTTGCGTTTACTTCCTTGTCGAAATAGCTCAAAAAAAAGACAGCTAAGTAGCACAATTAGGAAAGAAATCCCATAGGCTCCTGTAATATGAGCAATTTGAATCAATCCAGGTTGCTTTGCATGAGTATGGCTCAGCGCCCCCATTAAGAAACCCGTAAATAGATTTGCCTGCAGGTACTCAAGCCCGGTCCAGAGGATCGGCGCAGCAACCCAAACTGGTGTTTGCAACTGTCGACCTGCCGTTCGCGTTAAGGCAATAAACAGCAATGGATAACAAGCCAAATACAGACAAAGCAAAGGCCAACCAATAATGGTCAGTGGATGGGGCAGCCGAATCCAATGCAGAACGGCCAACCAATAAATAAAACCCGAAAGATAAACCCGCCACCAATCACCACGGTCGAGAGGCTTTTTACGACTAGCAATCGCGAGCCAACCAATCGGTGCGATCCAAGCAACAGGCCACCAACCGACAGGCGGCTGTGCTAACCACAATAGCAGAGTGCTAGCTAGCGCGACCCGAAGCGTGGGCCAACGT
>CAYGQU010000558.1:0-2080 GCA_964352045.1 uncultured Planctomycetaceae bacterium | reverse complement strand
GTTCCCAATTGCCACACGCGTTCACTGCTTGCTTTACGAGTTCGTCAAAATCAACTTTTCCTGTCGCAGCCAGGACGACATTGCCAGGCGAATAGCGCTGATCGAAATACGATTTCATGGCCGTGGGCGTTAGGCCACCGACCGTTTCAGCCGTACCAAGTACGCTGCGAGATATCGGATGATTGCCAAAGCAAATCTCCTTGAGCCGATCATCCATGCCATAGGGTGGTTGGTCGAGGTACATTTCGATTTCTTCGAGAATGACCTTCTTTTCCATGTTAAAGTCTTCTTCACGCAAGCTGGGGCGAAGAATATCAGCCAATAAGTCGACGGCGGCACCTTGGTATTCTGGAAGCAGTGAAGCGTAGTAGACCGTGTTCTCTTCGCTTGTAAACGCATTGTAGTGGGCACCCATTTCGTCAAACTCACGGTTCACGTCCTCGGCCGTGCGGCGTGGTGTTCCTTTGAAAACCATATGCTCCAGAAAGTGGCTTACTCCCGCCAATTCGTCGGTTTCGTCACGTGAACCGGTTTGCACAAAAAAGCCCAAAGCGAGCGAATGGGCTGACTCGTTGACCTCGGCAATGATTTCAAGACCGTTAGGGAGTGTATGACGACAAAATTTCACGGTGCTGACTCGTATCGAAAGGTGCGTAAGGTAATGGCCGCTACGGGGGCTAAGCCATGCCGGTTTAAGCGAGGGGCAACTAAGCCACAGGATGTTTGAGAGATTGGGGGCCAAGCGTAGCGAAGGTAAAATCACTTGGCGGATTACGAATTAAATAGTCGTTAATCGTGTCGGCTGTTACGGCATCGATGCGATCACTGAGTTCTAACAGCGGGCGCACACGGCCAAGGTGTCGCCAATCACGGGCCAGCGAACCAGCTCGGCTTGAAGTCGATTCTTGTTGCAATATCAAAGCGCTTTTGATGCGAGCCTTGAGGCGAGATAATTCACCATCAGTAACTCCCTCGGCCAATCGAATAAGTTCAGCATAGGTTACATCAAACGTCTCTTGCGATCTTTCTGCCGTCGTGCCGGCGTAACAGAAAATGCCTGCTCGTTCGACTTGTGTTTGAAGCGAAGCATAAACGGTATAACAGAGCCCCCGCTTCTCACGCACTTCAGAAAAGAGCCGAGAACTCATGCCTCCCGAGAGTACTCCAACAGCGGCCCAAGCTTGAAAGTAGTCTTCGTGCTTATAAGGGGTCGATGGAAAAGCGATTCCAATATGCGATTGGCTCGATTCGTAGGGGATATGTGTATGCCTAGTAGGAGCCAATTCAATGACTTTTTGATCTGCCTTCGGAGCTTGCCAAATGCCGAACAGTTTTTCGACTTGAGCGCAAAGGATTTCCCAATCGAATTTTCCAGCCACGGCCAGAATCGTTCCTTGGGGTGTATAGCGATCAGCATGAAATTGCTTGATTTCATCAATCGAGATGGCATTCAAACCAGCCTCATCGCCCGCACTGCTTCGACCCCAAGGCGAACCATGGTGCCCAAGCCGAAGGGCATTCATCAGTTTTTGGGCTGGCTCATCTTCGATGCCACGCAGTTCTTGCGAGCACACCATTCGGCCTGCTTCGAGTTGATCAGCCGGCAAATGAGGACGAAGTATCAAGTCAGCATAAATTGCCAGCACAGGTGTCAGATTCGAGGCCAACGCACTTGCGCTGAAGGTACTCTGTGTCACACCGACCGATTCTCCACGTTCGACTCCAAGCGTATCGAGATCGTTGATAAAGGCTCGGCTATCGCGAGGCCCTGCACCTCGGAGCATCATTTCGCAAGTCAACGAGGCGAGCCCAAGACGTTCGGGCGGATCGTACTGACAGCCTGCAGGAACTAAAATTGTAAACGCAACCGATTCAAATGCATCGGAGGGTTCGCCAACAAGCACCATTCCATTCGACAGCGTACGGCTACGGGCTGACGAAAGATCAATAGCCGCCTTATCACTAAGATCAAATTCAACGGAAGGGTTAGATAGGGAATCAGCAGGTTGCTTCACTTTGTTGCCTTATGTGCAGAAAGACCAGAGCGGTTTTCGAGTTGGTGTATCCCTTAATATTATTG
>CAYGQU010000557.1:0-2082 GCA_964352045.1 uncultured Planctomycetaceae bacterium | reverse complement strand
CCGTAGGTAAACGCCATCACAATCCCAAGTGCCCCGATCGCGCCCAGCGCGCCAGCCAACAGGCTCATTACCGTGCCACGAAGGGTCCAAGATCCTTTTTCACCTCGGGTAAAAAGCAAAACGGCTGGCACGATGACGCCAATTGCAAAGTAAGCCAAACCAACACAGACGAATGGCCTAAGCCGCGCAGGACCGGCAACATCTGACATCAGGTTTTGTCCTGAATGCAGCATAGGGCCATAAAGCCCCCAGGCCAAGATCGTGACGCCAAACGACAGAATGACAAACAGTAATCCACGCATTATGTTAAAAATGATTAAAGGACCAACAAAAAAAAACGTTCGAATAACTCTTCACTTTAGACCAGCTAGCGAACGGCGAATACCACCAATCGACTTCTTGCGGTAAGGAAATCGGGGCCGGGGTACTTCGGTTAATCCCCACGTAGGGCGGCCATGATCGGCGTAGCAAGCGCTCGCGATGCTGCGAGACGGGCCCCTAAGAGCCCCACCAGAACTGTTCCGAAGACCAAACCGACCATACTAAGCCAAGGGAAATTCCCACCTGAAATATCTAAAACGGGGGCAACAGCAATTGTCGCCGCCAAGGCGCCGACCACCAATCCGTTTCCCAAAAGCATAAAATTTTCAAGCAAGACAAGACGCCGTAAGCGTGACGGCTCGAATCCACATGCTCGGAGCAACGCCAACTCACCACGCCGCTCGGTAAGATTTCGAAACTGAACGACGGCCAAACCAACTGCTCCCAATAGTAAGCCAAGCCCACCGAGTGCTTGAAATGTCGAAAGGTAAGTATTCTGCACCGCCAAGAAATCGGCAAGGCGTTTGGTAGCCAACTCGGTTGCCATACCGTAATCGCTGAGGCGGTTTTCCAGCATTTCGGATAACGCAACGGGACAGGGCCTTTTTAACTTAGATGCTAAGCGGTCTTTTGGTGCGGCCAAGAAAAATTGATAGCCGGCTGCCGATGGAAATCGTTTCAACAAATGCAATTCGCTCGTTACTGCGACGCCTTGTAGCATACTATTTTTCAGTAGTCCGACGACTTCAAGCGTCACTTCCTGTGCCGATTCATCTTGCATTGTAAATCGTGATCCGACACCGTCGTAGAGCTTCATCCCATAGACAGCTGTGTTGAAATCGAGCACGACAGGGGTCACGTTGTCAGTTCGTTCTGCCTTCAAAGCTAACCAGGGATTTTCGGCATAACCCTTTGCACAGGCAGCCCATTCAAAATGATTCTGCTGAAGGAAATCTTCTTGAGCGCCTAACAAACGTGGATGAGTTGCTTGAAACAGGTTCCGGCAACTGGCATCTTCGCCAGGCTCAACACGCAAAGCACAAAGATACCACTCGTCGAGTAGCTTTTCGTCGTTGCTCGACAAACCAAGATCAAGTCGTGCAGCAGGATTATTCAGATCCAGAAAAACGGTTTGATCGGTTTCAGCAACCAGCTCATAGCCACCCGTTCCACGTGTGGTTGGCGCAAGTCGAAAGGCACTGGTCGCCAATATCATGAAGCAAGCTACTGCGGCCAAGCCGATGGACAATAACGATCGAGCTCCCCCTCGAACCACGTTACTCCAGGCGACACGACTCAACGTCAGATAGGCACAATCTTGTTGGCGACGCTTACGACTAAACATGGCCGCTATGCCAACTAATGCCGAAACAAGGGTAATTCCCCCTGCCGAGAAGAATGCTCCGGCAGCAGCTTCGCCTTGTAATCCTCGTCCAAAAACAGCAATTACTGTGGCTACCAAAACAAGCAATGCAACAAGACCCCAGCGGAGCTTTACTTGCGTGTGAGTCAGCGTCGATGGCTCATCAATTCGTTGCCCCGCGAGTAAGGAACGTGGCTTTATCAGAGTTGCCCGACGAACGGCATAGCGCAGCGTAAGCATGGCGACAAGAAAACTAGCGAAAGAAGCAGCAATTAACGTTGCTGGCGAAAGATGTAGTTTCAAGAAAGGCGTTACGATTGCGTCAAGCCAAATCGTTCGTAGCGCTAATAGCAAAAGATTGGCATAGCCAATGCCGGTGATCAGACCAATCAGCACAC
>CAYGQU010000556.1:0-2086 GCA_964352045.1 uncultured Planctomycetaceae bacterium | reverse complement strand
GCTTTATACGATCGAGTAAGTCATTGCGATAAAGATCACCAACGCGTATGGCATGCGAACGCGCAACTTTGTCGCGATAGCAAGGACCAATACCACGTTGCGTGGTGCCGATGTCTTCGCCATCGCTTGTGTTTTTGTCGAGTGCACGGTCTTCGGCAAAGTGCCAAGGAAAGATCACATGCGCTCGGTCGCTGATTTTGAGATTCTTATCAAGTCCCTCGACCCCCCGGCTGGCTAGTTCATCTAGCTCTTCAATCGCCTTGGCAGGATTGATCACCACCCCACCGGAGATAACACTCGTCACACCTTCGGTTAAAACGCCACTGGGCAGGAGCGAAAGCTTATAGACTTCGTCACCGACGACAACCGTATGTCCGGCATTGGCTCCTCCCTGATAACGAACAACGAAGTCATGACGAGGGGTTAGTAGATCGACAAGCTTACCTTTAGCTTCATCACCCCACTGTAAGCCACTGATGCAAACGCCTGGCACGGGAAAGAACTCGCTAGATTAGGGACCAAACCGGGAAGATTATTGCGACATTAGCAAGGAAAAACCACGCTAAACCAGCCGGGCAGTCTAAAAAGTGAGGCCGAAGGTGGTCAAGCCACCGTCGGCCTCGTAAGCGTGTAATTGCAAGCATTTAAGCTTATTCGCTAATCTTAACTTCAAACGGAACGATCAGGGCCACCGGCTCGTGGGCGAACAATTTTCGCAACTGAGCGAATCGTTCGGTCGCTTCGAGCAATTCAGGAGCTGCCCCGCCGAGGCTCAGAACATGCTCGATACTAAGGCGAACCTCTCGTTGTTCTTTAGAGACTCCGAAGAGCGATTCAAAGAAATCTACCGCTTTGGGATACGTTTGAATTCGGACCTTTGTCTCTTTATCAATCTCGGCTAACCGTTTGGCTTCGTCAATTGCTGCGCTAAGGTCACCTAGATGATCGATCAAGCCAAGCTTCTTGGCCTGACGGCCAGTGTAAACACGGCCCCCACCAAGTTCTTTGATACGATCTTGCGAAAGCCCACGCCCCTCGGCCGCCTTCGCGGTAAATTGTTCGTAGGTCTCTTCCATCATGCCGACCAAAGCTTGCCGTTCGGAGTCTGAGAATTTTTCGTAGGGGCTGAACAATCCACTGTTCTTACCTCGGCTAATGAGGTCGCTCGTAACTCCCAATTTGTTAAGCATCCCTTTCACCGCCATTTTGCCTCCGACAACACCAATCGAACCCGTCACGGTTGTCGGCTCGGCAAACACGGCGTCAGCACCCATTGAGATGTAATAACCACCACTAGCTGCCACATCGCCCATGCTGGCGACGACAGGCTTCTTGATCTGTTCAATCTTGCTCCAAATGATGTCACTCGCAACGGCCGAACCGCCGGGGCTGTTGACTCGTAAGATGATTGCCGCCACGTCATCGTCATCGGCAGCTTTACCCAGTGCTTCGACGAGGGTCGTCGAACCAATCGAACTGCTTTTACCAAACATGTCGGTTTCGCTTTCACCTGACATGATCGGACCCACCGCATAAACGATGGCGATTTTTTTGCCTCGCGACTTGGCCTCGTTTCCGCTGCCAGCCATCATGCCTAACAGCTTAAAGAATCCGCCAGGGCCACTGAAATCGGTATCAACCTTCTTTTGGCCATAGTTTTCGATGAAGGTTACTTTTTCAACATTCATGCTTTCAGCAAGATAACTGCGCAGGTCCCCCGCGTACGAGAGTCGGTCAATCAGGCCGATTTGCTTTGCTTTGGTCGAAGTCATGAGCCCGCGGTCGATCGCCTTGGTGACTTCCTGGCGAGACATCGGTCGTTCCATCGCGATGGTATCGACCATTTGATCGAACATGTCATCGAGCATGCTGGTGATGTTTTCTTTAACTGGCTTGCTCCATGATTCACGTGTGTAGGGCTCGGCAGCCCCTTTGGCATCACCGACGTGAACGAAATCTGCCTCAACTCCGATCTTGGCTAATAGGCCTTTGTAGAAGAGTGGTTCGGCACGGACGCCGGGCAGCAGCAAGTAGCCCGATTCGGGCATGATGATTTCGTCGCAAGCGCAAGCAATCAGATAACTGC
>CAYGQU010000555.1:0-2087 GCA_964352045.1 uncultured Planctomycetaceae bacterium | reverse complement strand
TCGTTGGTCAGTCCGTGCCTGGATTTCCGGCTGGTTCATTGGAACCACGCTTGTCTCATCGGCAATTACCTTTGTCGTCGGAATCATAATTTGGCTAGTTAGCCCGTGCTTAGAACCTTCTTTAATCGTAGTCGCTGTTGGCATCGGTCTTGCATTAACCATGCTGGTTTTGCTTAGCATGCTGATAAATTTAGTTAGCGTTATCTTCTTGGTCGCTTTAATACGACGATTCTATCTACAACTTGGAGGTATCTACTTTAATCAAGAGGGCTCTGAACAATATGAATTTGAAAGTTATTTTTGGATAACACCAGCACACATAGTTGTCTGCTTGGTTCTGTCGACTCTCGGTTTGAGTTTGCTAGGACTTACCGCAATCAATGGTGTTACGATTGAAGATAAAGCAATTTTGATCGGACACCGTGGTTCACCTAAGTCAGCCCCTGGTAATACCCTTGCATCGGTTCGTGCAGCAATCAATGACGGGGCTGACTGGGTTGAAATTGATGTTCAAGAGACAGCAGATGGAGAGGTATATGTCTTTCATGACAGCGACTTGATGAAAGCAGCTGGCATCAATCTTAAAATTTGGGACGCCACCGCTGAGCAACTTTCGTCGATAGATATCGGCAGCAACTTTAGTTCCGAATTTGCAGGAGAGCCAATCCCAACATTCGCAGCAGTACTTTTAGAATGCCGAGGGAAAGTTGGTGTCGTCGTCGAACTGAAAGACTATGGCCATAGCATCGCATTAGAAGAACGAGTTGTCGAAATAGTAGAGCGACTCGATATGGTTGATAAAACGATGTTCATGTCACTCGATAGGTCGGCAGTCGCTAGGATCCGAGCACTGAGGCCCAAGTGGAAAGTTGGGCAACTATTCTCGTTTGCTATTGGAACCAAATCGGAGATACAAGCTGATTTCTTAGCGGTCAATGCTTCCTTCGCAAATCGTGAACTAATCCGTTCTTCACATCGAGCCGGGCGTGAAATTTATGCCTGGACCGTCAATGACCCTTTAGCGATCTCTTCGTTAATTAGCAGAGGAATAGATGGCATAATTACTGACGAACCAGAAGTAGCTAGATCGGTTCTAGCAGAGCG
Organism: uncultured Planctomycetaceae bacterium; assembly: GCA_964352045.1. Classification (GTDB taxonomy): domain Bacteria; phylum Planctomycetota; class Planctomycetia; order Pirellulales; family Lacipirellulaceae; genus CAYGQU01. Next base: position 983 of record CAYGQU010000555.1, on the reverse strand, counting down.
TGCCAATATGTATCCTGTGACACGACTTCTGGTAGATTTAGCGGATCGGTTTCAATTCGTAACATTATTCCAAGCGAAACTAGCCCGAGGTAAAACTACGAATTAAGTAGTAAAGCCATGAACAAAAAAGAAGCTAGTCTCTGATTCATCTATCTTGTTTTTTTGGGAAGTTAATAAATCTGTCCTCTTCATTTGATTCTAAAATGGTATTTGAATAAGTCTGTTTTCAGAAGAGCTACCAAGCCAAACTCTTCAAATGACTTAGCGAAGCGCGCCCGGAAGGATCTGAACCTGCAACCCCTGGTTTCTGGCCTGTTATCGAAAAACTGTTCCAGGAGTTATGAAGGTTTAACCCTAACTTGACCTTCACCCCAAGTTCTAATCGAAACGATGGCGTCGAGAGTACAAACCATCAGGCCACACAGCTCGTTTGGATACAGGCCACCCGCCCCGAGGCGATCCATACTATTTTCTTCCCTTCCGGCTACGTCTACAGGAAAGAAAGAGTACAGTCACAATGTGTGGCTAACTATACATTAGAAGTAGTATCACTCGTGGGGGGCAGGTCAGCTTTGTCTAACCAAAGCCATCCTAAAACTCATTCAATAAAACTAGCGGTTTCTGAAATCAAGATGCCCTGTGCGTAGTTCCACTGTACTAGTGCTTTACGATACTCGATCATCGCTTGTGATTCTTTAAGAGCCGCATCCACTCTTCGATCCTGGGCAATGACTAAGAAGCCAATTCCACCGCTCTTCTTCTCATATAATTTTAGGCGGTCCGAGTATAATTGATCAGCAATTTCACGTCTTTGACGACTGACTTCAACCAGATTCTTTGCCGTGTAGAGTCGCTTGTAGGCAATATCAAGTTCGTGCGTGAGATTATGGGTAATTTCGTTAAGCGTAGCGCGCTCTCGTGATACTTCAAATTTTGCTTATCTTACCCCTCCTCTTTCTCCCCTATATCATAAAGGGGATTCA
>CAYGQU010000554.1:0-2088 GCA_964352045.1 uncultured Planctomycetaceae bacterium | reverse complement strand
GTTCCTGCCTACATTGTTTTCGGTGATGCTTCGCTAAAAGATCTCGCCAGACGACGGCCTTCGACCCTCGAAGCATTCCGTCAAGCTCATGGCGTAGGTGAAAAGAAACTTCGCGAGTATGGCGACACGTTCCTCAAAGTGATTCTGCAATATTGCCGCGACGCTGGCGTTGCGGTGGATGTGGATGCCGAAGCAGCCCCTTCAAAGACAACCTCGTCAAAGCCTGCTCTCAAAAGACGTACCGACGGTCCTAAGCCTTCATCGCTTGCCGCCTTTTCGCATTTCCGCGAAGGGCGAAGCATCGAGGAGACGGCAAAAGAGCTTGGGCGAGCCAAATCAACCACCACCGGTTATCTCAACGATTATCTCAAACACGAAACGGTGACCGATCCCTCTCCGTGGGTCGACCCGACTGCCGCGACATTGATCGAAGAAGCAATCGAAGCGGTTGGCCTTAGTGGGTTAAAACCAATCCACGAACATCTAGGCGGCGAGATCGATTACGATTCGATTCGGATCGTAGCGACGTGCGTTGGGAATCGCCAGCAGCTTTGATTAGTCAAACATTAAGGTGACAAGTGCGAGATCAAACTGAAGCTAAGCAAAACTGGTCAGTACTGGGAAAAATTATATTTTGCATTTGTTGCATCTTGTTGTAATTTTTTCTGTTTCACTAGCTGCTGGAATCGCTTTCCTTCAATTTGCTGTCCTTGAAGGCCAGGAGTTCGTCCATCTAATGCATCGTTTAGTGAATGGATCAACGATTATTTTCTTTCCCATTTTGGCAAATCTTCTAGTCTGGATCACTATCTATGATGCAACTGCAGGAAAGAACCAAAGTTGGTCAAAAAACATACGGCTCATCTTAGTTTTCATGCTCTTCAATCTCTTAGCGACTAACTACTATTGGAATATCCAACTATTGAAAGCTTTTAAGCAATTAGAGATCGACGAACCCTGACCTTTATAATTCCCATCAACCCCGGAGGGGTGGTAGCGAGTAGCCAGGGACGTAAGTCCCTGGTATTGAAGGAACAGACAAAAGAACCCCGGCGGGGTGACAGAGGATGAGCTCACAATTGAGTTCTCGTGTCGCCCCGCCGGGGCTTTGATTTTACAGCTTCGCTACCAGGGACTTGCGTCCCTGGCTACTCGCTACCGCCCCTGCCGGGGCTATTTGAAATTGGATATGAACATACTATTTCTTCTTCGCATCAACAGGCAACAGATTCTTGTCGTGCTCCATTTGGACCGAGTAGGTTACCGAAACGCGATCCTTGCCAATCGCCTTGGCGGGGGTCGTTAGATCCCAACGTAAAATACCCTCTTCGTATTCTTTGCGGCGATAATCTTCCTCTTCACTCAACGGGTTCGAGGTATCGGTAAGAGCGATCTTTATCTCATCTTTCTTTGCTGTTGGCATACGGTCGAGCAACCGGACGGCAACTTCTTTATCGCCGAAGTTCTCGATCGTTAGGTCGTAGTTGTACGTCACGATGCGATTCGCTCCTTGCAGACGCTCCGTCTTGTCGACCAACTCGCGTGTTACGCGGAACGATTCGTCGATGCCGAGGCCGACCGTGAACGACTGGCCCATCGCAACCGACGGGACTTCACCCCTGCCGACAAAACGATCGCCGAGGAACGTTGCCGCTGGTCCAGCGAGTAGCACCATGTCCGTATTATTAACCAACTTCGCTTCTTGGTAGACAAACTTCGTTAACACAGGCAATGCGATACGATACGACTCAGCTTTGACGGGGAGCGACGCGATTTGAATCAATTGCGTATCGGGGCGACTAGGAAGTGACGTCTGGTTCGACAGCTTGTAGACGACGCTCATTCCCTCTTCAAACTGAGGGGCATCCAATCCAGGCTGCTTGGCCATCATTTCTTCGGTCGCACAGTTTAGATCGAAGAGTTCGATCGAGTTGGCCATGCGATTAAGTGCACCGTCGGTTGCTTTGAGTTTGACTTGGCTGCGGGCGTACTCACCACCAAAACTACCTCCTGCTCCAAAGGATGGGCCATTGGCAACCTGCCCTCGGGCATCTCCAAATAGTTCATCTTCACCCCCCTCAACGCTTC
>CAYGQU010000553.1:635-2103 GCA_964352045.1 uncultured Planctomycetaceae bacterium | reverse complement strand
CCATTCGTCCGCTTCAAAGTTGGGACGCCATGATCCATCAGCCTGACGGCCTCGCATGAAATCGACTTCGGGGTCAAAGACGTTATGGTAGTTTTGCGCTCGTTCGAGAAGTGTTGGGATCATGTCGGTCTGTCCCGCATGCTTGCATACCTGGGCAACACACCAGTCATCGTAAGCAAACTCAAGGGTCCGTGCTGTCGCTTCCCCTGTTTCATCCGATGCGACATAGCCACGACCAAGGTAGCTTGCCATTCCCTTACGTCCGTAGGCACCGTTATCGCTCAAAGCAGTGGCGTCTTTAAGGCTTGCCTCGGCAGCAATTTGAAGATCGAAATCGTTGATTCCCTTGCAGAGTGCATCGGCAATCACACTTTCAACGTGCGTACCGATCATGCAATCACGGTAACCAGGGCTCGACCACTTAGGAAACCAGCCCCCTTCTTTGTAAGCGTTGATCCAACCACGAATCATCGAGGAGTTGATATCGGGATCAACGATGCTAATGAAAGGATAGACTGCACGGAATGTGTCCCAGAAGCCGTTGTCAGCATACATTTCGCCCGGCTCAATTTTCCCTGAGTAGGGGCTGTAGTGAACGGTTTCGCCATCGCCATTGATTTCATGCAATATGCGAGGGAATAACAAAGCACGGTAGAAGTTCGTGTAAAATGTGATCATTTGATCGTCGTCAGCACCTTCGATTTCTATGGTCGAAAGCCGTTTGTTCCAGATTGCTTTGTTAGCAGCAACGACTTCGTCGAACGTCATGTTGGCGACTTCACGCTTGAGGTTCACATCAGCTTGGGCATTGTCAATGAATGACGTACCAATCTGTAGTTCGACTACACCTGAAGTAAGTAGCTCAAGCTCAACAGCAACCCAATGCTGATCAGGAGACTGATAGACCGTTTTAATTGGTGTGTTGAAGTGACCTGAGAATCGACAGCCAAAATCACCTTTGACTCCACCGCCGTTCTTGCGAGCAATGCCTGAGACGGTTCCATTTGCTTCGTCTATTTTGAAATCGCCCCGTTGATATGTGTCAAAGTGCACCCAAGCGCGTTGGCCTTCAGGGAATTTGAATCGCATCATAGATGAGCGACATGTGGCGGTAATCTCGGCACGAATACCTGAGTCTGTAAGTGTTACTGCATACAAATGTGGCTTCGATACTTCGGTATCGTGTGAGAACTTAGAAACGGGCAATTTGCCTTTGACCGAATCGCCAATGAAGGGCATGACGCCAAACTGACCATAGTCGCCCATCCAAGGGCTTGGCTGGTGGGTTGCTTGAAAACCTCGGATCACATCTTTATTGTATTGGTAGATCCAGCCTGTATTTTCGCCAGTGCGTGGTGTCCAGAAAGTCATGCCAAACGGGCTTGCAACCGCTGGGTAGATATTGCCGTGAGAAAACTCAGGCTTCGATTCGGTTCCTACAAGTGGACTAGCGAGATCAGCATAATCA
>CAYGQU010000553.1:0-625 GCA_964352045.1 uncultured Planctomycetaceae bacterium | reverse complement strand
AGCATTGGCTGACAAGGGAATTACTGCCACACTGACCAATAGCAGAACAAAAAGCGATGGCGATTTCATGGTGTTTGTTTTCTTATGTATCAAAGATTGATTGATAAAATGATAGAGATGTGCACTTTTCGAGTCGCTATTCACCGATCATATCAACCTCCCTAGTAAAGAACTCAGCTGAGATTACTGAAGCTAGCCGCTAGCAATATATCTAATCTACGGGGCGTTCAAAGTCGGCTGAGTTTTAGATCATGTGAACTTGGGTTAAAAAATTCTGGCTAGAGAAATTCATTAGGTCATTGCAATCATTTTTATCATTCAATTGAGTTCCTATAGTCCTCGCTCTTCTTTGCGATCTTTGTACATCCCCATCACAAGGTCAAATTTTGCTCGCTGGTCGGGCGTTGTATAGTCGTTGAGTTTTTTCATGAACTCACCTATCTCAGCAGCTGTGGGCTTTTCCCCATTGCCACCGCCACGCCCCTGCCAATCACCTTTTCCCTGGTTGATTTTCTTGTCGATCTCACGACGCTGTTCTTCGGGGGATAGAGCCAAAAAACGGTCCATTTCTTGTTCTGCTCGTTTCATCATCATCGGCATAAAAATCGGCATGCTACTCTTCCAT
>CAYGQU010000552.1:0-2111 GCA_964352045.1 uncultured Planctomycetaceae bacterium | reverse complement strand
GGGAAAATGCTCAACGAGATAATGAATAATTCCTTTGACATCTATCATGCCAAGGGGCATCGTTTTGTCTTTCGCCTTGACCAAAGGTAAATGGCGATAACCCCCTTCGCTCATCTTGCGGATCATTTCGCCAACCGTGTCGTCGCTCGAAACAGTCACAGGTGAGGTTGTCATGACGTCGGTGATAGGACGGCCTAAGTCAGCACGACTTGCCATCAACTTCAAAGCATCGCGTTCGGTAAAGATTCCCGCGATTTGATTATCTTTGCAAACAATCACAGCAGCAGCGCGTTCCGCCTGCATGAGTCGAATTACGTCTGAAATCAGTACGTCATCCTCAACGGCAACCGGAGTCTCCGGGTAAGCGGAGGCAGGGCCCTCGCTCTCCAAACTAAGCTGAAATTCCACGATGCAATGATTCGCTAAAGGACCGATACAGCCACGATCGGGTTTGTCTCTCTTCGAACAACTCGAGGGCCGCTATCCACTAAGGTTTAGTCATTCGAGACTAATTAAAAAGCACGCTTATGCTCACACAGCTGCACTTGCAGCAGGAGTATTACAGGAGTCTATCACGCGATATTGTCCGATTGAACCGCAATAAAGGGGGAATTATCACGGATTTACGCGAATTGATCTGCTAGCCCTGTCACCGACCCTACCCTGCTCTTGCATGATTTGAACGACCTATCAGTCAGGCCGTGGGTCATTTCCGACGGGCTTTTCATAGAACTTGCTCAGATCAAAGCCTCCTCGTTGTTCTTCTTCAAGCAGTTTGATTCGCTTTTCTAGTTGCTCCATACGACGGGCTAATTGTGGAAGGAGTGATTCTTCGGGATCAACGGGCCTTGGTCGAGGGACTTCGGGGTGCCCCAACTGCCGATGAAGCGAATTGAAAAGGTAGAGCGGGTCTTTCTTACGGTTTGCCAGCGCGATTCGGCCTTCTCGCTCACCAAAGAGAGGGTCACGTTGGTCTACCGCCACGGATTCGGCGGCACGTCTTTGACTAATCTTCCTCGCATGTTCGCTTTGGACATAGATTAGATCCGCGATATCGACCATTCCGACCTGTCGGCGGATCGCAAGAATCCACTCCTTCCACGGCTCGGGATAAACAGGATCAGCAGCCGCTGCTGTGAGCCCTTTGTCATAACCAAGTCGATTCCGACAGAGGACTTCAAACTGAAAGAGGAACAACCCCCGAAGCGACGGTTCGACAAACTGAAGCTGGCCAGGCACTTGTTGGCCTGCACGATAGCGAGCTTCGGTAGCTAGCACTTCGAGTCCTACGCGTAAGTCAAACCGCCCTGCTTCTTCCTCGGCGGCGCCCATTATGTAGGTCTGAAACGGCGTAAAGTAATGACCAAGCTTGGCCATAGCGGTGCTCATGACTCCTGTATGCCGAAGATCGGTCAACAAAAAATCAATTGCCATCGGTAATTTGGTCGTGGCAAGCACCTCTTCTCGGATCGAAGCGAGTGCCTCTTGGGCAGGCGAGTTCTCACGAAGCCTTTCGCCAAGCAGGCCAAAGAAGTGGGCTTGTTCGATGTATTCTTCCACACCAAGCGGTGCGATCGAGCCAACCAGTGATTTGGAAGCAGATTCGTTCAAATTAGCTGAAGTAAGTTAAAAATAAGGAAAATAAAAGGAGTAAGTAGTTCGCTAAACAATTACGACCTGAAGGCTTCAACGCACCCGTTTTGACATTTGAATCGTATTGGATGAAAAACGTAGGGGTGGTCGCGATGCGGCCTACTTCATCTATCATTCGCTTCTACTATAATAGGCTTGTTACTTAGCAAACCCAACCACTTTTGACCACGGAGAAGGGTCTCTTTTGCTCATCGAGACTTGTTTTGCCCATTGGCCTACCGCCAAACGATGCCATACTGAGCTGTCTTAAATTCAATTCAAGAGCCAAACCAAGCGCCACGGAGCCAAAGTGTCAACCAAGTTTTCAACGATTGACGAAGCAGTACGAGCGATAGCCGAAGGGCGAATCGTCGTTGTTGTCGATGCCGAAGATCGTGAAAACGAGGGGGATTTCATCGCCGCGGCCGAGAAAGTGACCACCGAGACGGTCAACTTCATGATCACCCATGGCCGGGGAC
>CAYGQU010000551.1:0-2113 GCA_964352045.1 uncultured Planctomycetaceae bacterium | reverse complement strand
CAACTATATCGAATGGACTTTGAGCGTATGCTCGAAGACCACCAAAGATCGAACGCTGACGTAACGATTGCTGCAAAACCAGTCGCTCGTCATGAAGCATCGGGCCTTGGAATCATGCATTGTGATAGCTCTGGCAAAGTCGATGGATTTGTGGAGAAGCCAATAAGCGACGATCAGCTCAACCAGGTAGCTATGGACCCTGCCTGGATTGATGCTCGTGGCATTAAGAGCGAAGGTCGCGATTGCATGGCATCGATGGGTATCTACCTATTTAGCCGTCAAACCTTGCTTGATGCACTTTCCAATGATGAGCATTCGGATTTTGGTAAAGAGATTTTTCCCTCACTCATTTCCAATAGGCATGTACAGCTTCATGCGTTTGATGGATATTGGGAAGACATCGGTACGATACGCTCCTTCTACGAGTCGAATCTACAGATGGCCGATCCTGATCCTGCCTTCTCGCTTTCTTCTGAAACATCTCCGATTTACTCACGAGCAAGGTTCTTGCCCCCCACACGCATTGACGGGGCTGATGTTACAGGCAGCCTTGTGGCAGATGGTTGTGTGATTGAGCCTGGTGCAAAGATTGAAAACAGCGTAATTGGCCTACGGTGTCACATTGGACGGAACGTTACGATTCGCAATTCGGTCCTAATGGGTGGCGATTATTACGAAACGCCTGAAATCATTGCCGAGAACAATGCGGCTGGTCTGCCATGTATTGGCATAGGCGAAGGTGCTTTGGTCGATGGAGCGATTCTAGATAAGAATTGCCGGATTGCCGACGGGGTACAGGTGGTTAACTCAACCGGTCAACAAGACTTTGACGCTCAGGATGGTTGCGTTGTTCGCGATGGCGTCCTCGTGGTCCCTAAAAATGCTGTGCTTAAAGCCGATTGGAAGTTAAGTTAAGCGAGATTGACGATGGGGTCTAAAGCAAGAAGGGTGGCTTGTTTAGCATGCCATAGACGAGCGCCTGGAGACCGCTAGAATAGTTAGAACGTTTTCTACTCACCAAAGCCTTCATATCCCTAAGCCTCAAGTAGCGAAATAGATGTCCTTCCTACGAACTAAGCCGTTATCAATTTTTCTTGCAGCGAGCGATAGCCATCTCGGTTTTTGTTTGCTTGTCATTCTAGCTCTCTCTTCCTCGCTAGTTGCCCAATCCGTTTCGGAAGAAAAGGCGAACGACCCCTCGGCAATCGAGCTTTACGAAGGCCCTCCGATTTATCTTCCCGTAGGGGAAGCACCTCCCCCGCCAAAAGAAGTCGAGTCACGGGACGTCAAGAAAAAATACGATGACTCTGAAGCAATTCGGTTCGAGCGGCGTGTGCTTCGGTTTTCGGATGATAGCTATGCAAGTAATGGTCCCTACAAAGAGTATTACAAGGAGGGGCAACTTTTTAGCGAAGGAAATTACAAGCTTGGCGAACTCGAGGGGCCATGGACTTTCTACCACCCCAATGGCCAGCTAGCAAAGAAGATTACTTACTCGAGAGGACGACCTGATGGCGAAGTCGAAATTTATAATGAAGAAGGTAAGCTCTTAGCCCAGCGTGCTTACAAGCAAGGCAAACGCGAAGGTAAATGGCTTACCTTCAACTCCGAATCTGGCGATACCCTAACCGAACAGGTGTATGCAAATGGTTTGGCAGAGGGTGTTTGGAAATTTTGGTTCACGAACGGCCAATTGCGTCAGCAGCAAACCTTTAAGCAGGGCAAGCGGGAAGGCATCGTGACCGAGTGGTCGACCACCGGCGAAAAACGAGGTGAAGCCGAATTTGCTAATGGTGTTCGCGAAGGTAAGTCAACTGAATGGCGCCCAAGTGGTGAAGTCATTGTCAAAATGTTCAAAGCAGGAAAGATGGTTTCGCAGGACATAACAGCCGAATGAGCTGACATGGATTGGCAGGACAGGGGTTAGCAGGACAGGAGTGTATTGCTTCTCTTTGATCGTCTGTCCCAGTGTCGTTGAGCGATACCTTTTAACATCTACTCGTAACGGTCTTTGATTGATTTTCTGCGAATTAGATGGTTCGGCGTAAGGTTTTAGCCAGACGACGATTTCTAGCAGACGACTCGACTCGGTCGGCTAATCGACCTACACTAG
>CAYGQU010000550.1:0-2134 GCA_964352045.1 uncultured Planctomycetaceae bacterium | reverse complement strand
ATTACAAGGGTATGTAACTTTGCCTCGACTTGCGGAAGGATTGCTTCGCAAGCTTCCCGAGTAATTTGGCGAAGATCACAAGGCTCTCGGGTAAGAATGATTTTGTCTTGTGTTACTCGCGAGACATCGAGTAAGTCGTCCAGTAAGCGTCCCATTTGAACCGACTGACGCAGTATGACGTCAAGCGGCTTATCCCCTTTTTCACCACGGCGCTTTCGGTCCATTAAACGGGCAGCATGCACAAGAGCGGCAAGAGGATTTCGTAACTCGTGAGATAAAGTAGCCAAGAATCGGTCACGTTGCTTGACGGCTTTCGTAAGTTCTTTCTCAAATTGCTTGCGCTTTGAAATGTCCTGCATAATCGAGATGCAATACATCGGATCTCCAGCATCATCACGTTGTAGCGACACGGTAAGGTTGATCCAAACCTCACCACCATCTTTGCGGAAATAACGTTTTTCTAACGAGTAACGATCTCGATCTCCTTTGATGAGTTGTTTCAGCAGTTTGATATCCGCATCGAGATCGTCACGGTGTGTTATGTCTTGGAAAGTGCTAGCGAGCAGCTCTGATTTTTCATACCCAACGATATCACAGAGCCTTTGATTCACGTCGAGCCATGTCCCATATAGATTCACATGACCAATTCCAACGGCTGCATTTTCAAAGGTGCCACGGAAACGGTGCTCCCTTTTGATGAGCTCTAGTCGAGCAGCTTGTGAAACGGAGGTGTCAACCAGTGAAACTACCACGCCGGCGGTTCCAATCCGTGATTGGTATGGCGTCATGCGAATCAAGTAGGGCGTCTTCTTGACGTCCATTACTTCTTTTTCCAGCCGTTGTCGAATTGAAAGAACTTGCTCAACGTCAGCCACGAAATCGGGGTAATCAAGCGTGTGATTGAAGTTGTCGAGTCTTCGTCCTAAGTCTGATTCTAAGACATTGAAAACATGTTGCGCGCCAGGACTGATCCGACGGATGCAAACTTGATCGTCAAGAAACAGGGTCGCAGCATCGGTTGCGGTTAACAAATTTTCCATGTCTTCGGTCAATTCAGTCAACAAATCAATTTGTCTTTGATGTTCTGTGTTAACCGTATGCAGCTCTTCATTAACAGAGTGCAACTCTTCATTGGTGCTTTGAAGCTCTTCGTTAGATGCAACGAGTTCTTCATTCGAGGCTTGTAGCTCTTCGTTACTGGTTTCTAGCTCTTGGATAGTTGCTTGAAGATTCTGTTTAGTTGCTTGCAGCTCTCGCTCAAGCGTATCAAGATGCTCTTCGGCAACGTCATTTGAATTGAGCCGGGTCGAGTTCCAGTCGGTCTTCTGAGGTTTGACCGAATCGACTTGGAGTGCGTGTTCGATAAATGAAATAAGATAGAATTCGTCATCCATCCTTGGCAGCACTGCAGGCTTTACCGTAATGTCGATGGTCTTATTCTCTTCTAAATGATCGAGAACAATTCCTTCGTAGGTAATCGTTTGCTTTTCGCGTGCTGCACGTTGCATAAGTCCGGCCAGCGTCGAGCGAAGTGGACTAATGACGAGTTCAAGCAATCCTGATTGCATGAAGCCTTCAGTTCGTTTGAGATACTCGGATGCACCGGTTGTGGCGTAGATCAACTCGATATGGCTATTAACGACAAGCGAGGGGGGAATGTAATCACTGGATAACTGCTCGTAGGCACTGATGACTTGACGTTCGGTCAACTTGGGTACAAGCACAGGAGTTCGGCCGCCAGAGGAGGCTCGTAATTCTGTCGATAAAGTTGGTGTTGACATTCGGATATCAGCAAGCAGGCTGACGTCGCGCCGCTTGCGATAGATTTTCCAGCGAGAATCCAAGGCTTGAAACTCGTCGCTGAGTTCACCTGGTGACTCACTGGGGCCTAACCACATGATGCCACCAGCACGAAGCGAAAAATGAAAAAGTGATAAGACCTTTTTCTGCGCTTCGGTGCGTAAATAAATGAGCATATTCCGACATGTCACCAAGTCGAGTTTAGTAAACGGAGCATCTCGCATTAAATTATGAGGTGCAAAGACAATCGACTGTCGAATGCTGGGCACAATTTGATAGGCTCCCTCTTTCTTGATAAACCAACGTTTGAGGCGTTCAGCGGATACCCCTTGAA
>CAYGQU010000549.1:0-2140 GCA_964352045.1 uncultured Planctomycetaceae bacterium | reverse complement strand
CTACGAATTCCTCCGCTGGGGACAAAAAGCCTTTGACAACTTCCGAGTCGTACCCCCCGGTACCGGAATCGTGCACCAAGTTAACCTCGAGTACTTGGCCAAGTGCGTTTTCGTTCGCGAAGATCAAGAAGGCCCCGTCGCACTGCCCGACTCACTCGTTGGTACCGACAGCCATACGACCATGATCGACGGCCTCGGAGTTGTAGGTTGGGGCGTTGGCGGCATCGAAGCCGAAGGCGTTATGCTCGGTCAGCCGATTTACATGCTTATGCCCGAAGTGGTAGGCATGAAACTTACCGGCAAACTTCCTGCCGGCGCAACGGCTACTGATCTGGTGCTGACGGTTACTGAAATCTTGCGTAAGGAGAAAGTCGTCGGCAAGTTTGTCGAATTCTTCGGCGATGGCGTTGCGAACATGTCCCTGGCTGACCGGGCAACCATTGCTAATATGAGCCCCGAATACGGCGCTACAATGGGCTTCTTCCCTGTCGATGACGTGACGCTCGAATACCTCCGTCAAACGGGCCGTACCGAAGACGAAATCGCCATGGTCGAAACTTACTGCAAAGAGCAACAACTCTTCCGCACAGCCGACACGCCCGACCCTACCTTCACCAAGGTCGTCGAGCTTGATATTTCGACCGTTGTACCATCGCTGGCTGGTCCCAAACGCCCACAAGACCGCGTGCCACTTACCGAGATGAAGCAGTCATTCGAGGCATCGCTCAAGACGGAAGTTGGGCCTCAAGGGTTTGGGCTTACTCCTGAAGCGATCAACGTCACCGCCACCGTGCAAGACAACGGCGATTCGTCCGTGATCACCCATGGTGCGGTCGCCATTGCCGCGATCACCAGCTGTACGAACACCTCGAACCCCAGCGTGATGGTTGCTGCTGGTTTGGTTGCGAAGAAGGCGGCTGAAAAGGGTCTCAAAGCAAAGCCTTACGTCAAAACGAGCCTCGCACCTGGCTCACGTGTCGTAACCGACTACCTCGAAAAATCGGGCCTCGACAAGTCGCTCGAAGAAGTTGGCTTCTACACCGTTGGCTACGGCTGCACGACCTGTATTGGCAACAGTGGTCCCCTGCCCCAACCTGTTACCGACGCTGTGGTTGAAGGTAACCTGATTGTCTCGGGCGTTCTATCAGGCAACCGAAACTTCGAAGGTCGAATCAACCCGCACGTCAAAGCAAACTACCTCGCCAGCCCACCGCTTGTCGTCGCTTACGCCCTCGCCGGTTCGACTGATGTTGACCTAACCACCGAGCCGATTGGTCAAGACAATAGCGGTGCTGATGTTTTTCTAAAAGACATATGGCCCACCCACGAAGAGGTCCGGTCAGTCGTCGATTCCTGCGTGCTGCCTGAAATGTTCCAAGAACAGTACGGCGGCGTTTGGGAGAAGAACGAGAAGTGGAACGCCATCGCCACGAGCGAAGGAAGCCTCTTCGATTGGGATGAAGCGAGCACTTACATCCAAGAGCCTCCCTTCTTGACGACCATCACGACCGACGTGAGTCCGATCTCTTCGATCACCGGCGCAAAGTGCATGGCAGTCCTCGGCGATTCGACAACGACCGACCATATTTCGCCTGCGGGTGCCATCGCCAAGGACTCGCCCGCTGGTAAGTTCCTGCAAGCGGCAGGCGTCGAATCGCGTGACTTCAACAGCTATGGCTCGCGTCGTGGAAACGACCGCGTCATGACCCGCGGTACGTTTGCGAACATTCGCATCCGTAATCAACTGGCACCTGGCACCGAAGGGGGCGTTACAAAGTACCTCCCAACGGGCGAAGTGATGTCAATCTACGACGCCGCCATGAAGTATCAGGCCGATGGTACGCCATTAATTGTTCTGGCTGGTGCCGAATACGGAACCGGAAGTAGCCGCGACTGGGCTGCCAAAGGAACGTTCCTCCTTGGCGTACGAGCTGTCATGGCCGCCAGCTACGAACGCATTCACCGCTCGAACCTCGTGATGATGGGGGTTCTACCGCTTGAATTCCAAGAGGGAGCAACCCGCGAATCGCTTAGCCTCACCGGCGAAGAGATATTCGACATCCTCGGCCTCGATGACAATCTGAAGCCACGGCAAACGCTCACCGTCAGAGCAAGCGCCGCCGACGGCACGAGCAAAGAG
>CAYGQU010000548.1:0-2142 GCA_964352045.1 uncultured Planctomycetaceae bacterium | reverse complement strand
ATTGTGTCTACTGCCAAGTTGATCGTAGAACGCGGGCTGAAACGAAATTCGTTGAGTCAGAACAGCTACTCGAAGAATTGCAAAGCGTACTCCAGCTTGTAAGCTCGGGTGAAATTTACAAAACGGAAAAATTTGCTAACACACCAACAACGCTTCGTCGACTCAACGATATTGCTTTTAGTGGCGATGGCGAACCGACAACCTATAAAAACTTTGACGAGCTCATCGAATTGGCTGCTCGGGTCAAAAAAGATCTCAAGCTAGACAACGTTAAGATGGTTTTAATAACGAATGCTTCGATGTTCCATCGACCGCACGTTATAAGAGCACTCGAACTTCTGGATCAGAATCAGGGTGAGATTTGGGCAAAGCTTGATGCAGGAACCGAGGCGTATTATCACCTTATCGAGCGGACCAAAATTCCGTTTCAACAGGTGCTAGACAATCTCAAATCAGCTGCTCAGGTTCGTCCGATCGTAATACAATCCCTCTTCCTGCGGTACGAGGGAACAGGCCCTAGTGACGAAGAAATCAACGCCTACTGCGAACGATTGAAGGAAGTTGTTAGCGCGGGCGGAACGATCAAGCTCGTGCAGATCTATACCGTCGCTCGTCGTCCTGCCGAGTCGATTGTCGGTCCTTTATCGGATCGAGAGGTCGATGCGATCGTTGAACAAGTCCGTCAGCAAACGGGCATCAATGCCTCGCCCTTTTATGGGACGAGTGAATACTAGCGAGCTATTACTTTTCTGGTCGCACTTTTCTGGCTTGTTCCTTTGTTTTGTAGAGACGGCAGGCATAGGTGTCGTCACGGTCCACGTTGCCACGCCCTTTGGGATCATCCGAAAAGTACTCGATCTTGTCGGCAATGCCATCTGTTGATCCTTGCGAGCTGCGATAATGGAAACCGACTTGCTTACCTGCTTCGGTTACCCACTTGAGAAACAGCACACTGTGCCCCGAACCGCTGGTACGCCAAAGTTGAACAAAGTCACCCGGTTTAGCTTTGGCAAGCGGGATAGCATGCCCGACTCCTAGCTCTTCCATTGCATAGGTGCAAAGTGTGCGGTCGGGTCCATCAGGTACGCCAAACCAATTCTTGTGAAATTTTTTCACTTGTGCAACGCTTTTGTCTTCTAAGAGTCCTCGCTCGGTGGCTGCTTTAACGACAACCGCCAAAGTAAATCCACAACAGAAGGTTCCCCCTTCGCTGATGGGCAAAATAACTTCACCCCTATGGAGAATGGCTTCGGGAGAGCCCGAGCCTTTCCATTGTCGATTGTAGCCCCCCCCGTCGGTAAACGAGCGTGCGATATCAACCGTACTTCTTGAGTCTTTTTGGGTCGGATTTGCATAGAGAACGGTAGCAATCGAGCCAATTGTGAGCAAGAAAGTAACCCTCTTTGCGAAGGCAGTAGGCATTGCATCTTCCTCATCCGGGGATCGAATCACAACGCTTTTTTAATTAGGAAGCTATTTATTAGTCGCGATTGGAACTTAATAGGGTAGAAACTTTACCCGCATAATGTCAGTTATCACGTTACTAGCTTAGTTTGTATTCACTCAACTTTAGTAACGTAGTAGTTTTAATAGCTCTTGCTATTCACCGAGCAAGCGAGCTGCTTCTTCGTCGCTGAGGTTTTCAATCTCGGCAAGCAATGATTCAACCTCGGCGTCACCTTCGCTTGCTGATTTTGTGCGGCCTGAATTGCCAGGGCCAGAATTAACCTGGCCTGCTTCGACTGGACCTGCCTCGAGCGGGCCCGCAGTCATGGGTGGTACCAGATTATTGGCCGATGGTGATTCACCTGAGTTGGTATTAGGCTCTTCGTTTGATTTTTCGGCAAGATAGCCTGACAAAGCAGCCGGTGTAGGATAGTTCCATGCAACCACAGGTGGCAGAGGAACGCCATACTCTTGTTCGAGTTCGCCACTTAATTCGACTGCCGTGAGTGAATCCACACCCAATTCGGCAAAAGGTTTATCGCGAGATAATTCACTGGCATCAAGGTCGAGTCGATCCGATAGCCAAGCTTCGAGCCAAGCTTCGATTTGTTCAGATGTGCGAGGCCCTTTTTTCTCTAATGACTTTGCTGGCGACGTGGGCTGTGAAGAAGACGCAGGATGCGAGGAAGTTGGCGC
>CAYGQU010000547.1:0-2145 GCA_964352045.1 uncultured Planctomycetaceae bacterium | reverse complement strand
GAAACGCTCGCTAGCTTTCTCGAAGGAACCGCCATGCCATGGGACCATTGGTGGAGTGGACGAGATAGCGATTTCACCAAGTCTTTAGCTATTGGCAAATACCCCTCGATCTTCGTGCTTGATAAAGAAGGGGTTATTCGTTTTAAAGATATCAAGGGAGAAGAGCTCGATGCGGCAGTTGATTCTCTCTTAGAGATCGAATAACTTTCGCAACCTACTTTTCTAGCAACATTTCCCCATCTTGGACATGGCTACAACTGTAAAAGCCATGCTGCCGTTAAGATTGCAGAGTATGCTTGAAGCTCAATTCTGCGATTCACGTTTATAATAGATCAGCTTAGATTAGCAACTGTCCGAAAGAGTAGAGATGAACTCTCCGAAATATTCTTCATGCATCCTTTCTTTATTTCTCCTTACCTTCTTATGTGTGGCTGGTTCGAACCACTGCGTATATGGTCAAGGAAGTGATTCGAAAAACCCTCCGAAAGAACCTATCACGATAGACTTAAAACTTTCGTCTACCGTATTAGATATGGAGCATTTGAAGGCTAGCCGAATGGGATTTATGCCCAGTGGTTTTAGCTTGGTTGAAGAGAAGCCAGCTACCATAGTTTCCGAGCCAGAGTACTTTGGAAAAGTGAAATACGGGGCGTTCCGAATTGGGAATGGACCACGCAATACAACTTATTTTGCAGTAGACGAATTGTCAGGCGAGGCTGGTAAACTTTATCTAGACACCAATCAAAATGGTGATCTTACTGATGATAATGGCTCTGGGGATTGGGACTTCATTAAGGTGCTGGACGGTGTTAATAGCTATAGGACGGTTGTTTCGGTACGTGCCTCATGGGGCACTCCATTAAACGAAACTGCGTCAGGAATTTATAGTCTCTATGTTTACAAGCGTCACGGAGACTCAGGTGGAGGCTTTGCAAAAATTAGTGGGCGTGAGGGTAATCTTACGATTGGCGACAAGAATTACTACGTAGTACTTGCTGAAAACACGAACGACGGCATTTTCACAGTACCAGTAAAAGGTGATCTAACTCGACGGCTCGTTGAAATCTATATCGACCTGGATGGAGATGGCACTTTCAAAGGTGTCATAACAAAGGTCGGTGACAAAGAACTTAAGACCCGCGAAAGATTCGACCTCTCGGAGCCCTTTCAGATCGATGAACAGTGGTATCAAGCACGACCTTCTATTAGTGGTGATAGGTTAGTTGTCAAAGAAACCGATCCACCAGGTAGTTATGTCTCAATGCTGCATGCGCCTGTTGAAGTGAAGCGTCTACTGAAAATAGGAACAGAGGCTCCTGAATTTACTGCTCAGTCGCCAGAGGGAGAGCCAATAAAGTTAAGCGACTTCCGAGGGAAGGTTGTAATCATTGACTTCTGGGCCACTTGGTGCGGTCCTTGCCGAGCAGCTATGCCTAGCTTAGAGAGAGTCTATCAGGCTGTTAAAGACCAGAACGTCGAAGTACTTAGCTTGAATGTCTACGACACCAAAGAGCCCTTCGACAAGTGGATCGAAAAGTATCGTGGCACCAAGTACAACTTTACTTTTGCCTTTGATCCAGCAGCAAAAGACAGCAAGGAAAGCATCGCCGCAGAGATGTACCACGTTCCAGGATTACCTACGATGTATGTGATTTCACCCGAAGGCAAAGTTGCCGGAGTTCTTGTTGGCGCTGGTAAGGAAGAAGAGCTTATTAGTATTCTAGACGAGCAAGTCAACACAATAGAAAAAGAGAAGCACCGGCTTGAAATTTACCTCAGCTTGGCACTTCAAAGCTCAATCAACTGACCCAGTGCCCGTTGATTGGCTTGGCTCAAAACAATGTCAGCAACGACTAAATCTTGTGCGGCATTGCCTACCGACTTAAAGAGAGTGCGTTTCTTAATATCCCTTATGTTGGAAGCAAGAAGAAATTCGCCTATTTCAGTGATGGCCGATTCTTTAATGATTCCTTCTTTAACCGCCTGAACAATTTCACCAGCTTCCTTAAGGCTAGCCTCGCACTGATCAACCACAATCGTCATTGAATCAAGAAGTTGCAGGTCAATCTCGCACATATAACTACGATACGACCCTACGGCATTGATGTGACATTCCTTTGGTAGATCATTACTTGAGAAAAGTGG
>CAYGQU010000546.1:0-2171 GCA_964352045.1 uncultured Planctomycetaceae bacterium | reverse complement strand
ATACGAAGGGATCGTGCTCGACCCGCCCAGCTATGGCCACGGGCCGAAGAAGGAAGCATGGCAATTCGAACGCGATTTGCCCCGTTTGCTAGAGCTTTGCAAAGAACTGACCCGCGAGTCGCGATTGTTCTTCTTAACGACCTGTCACACGCCCGGCATCGGTCCGGCAGAGCTATCAGCGTATCTCTCCGACGCGATCGTTGGCCATTGTGGACAGCCACCCAAGAGTGGCAACCTGTGGCTAAAGACCGCCACGGGCCGTAAACTAGAGAGCGGTGTTTACGCTCGCTGGCCTAGTTAATCATTCCACTTTCAAAATAGCCACATGAAAAAACGTTGGAACCTGTTTGCTAAAATTGCGGTCGGGCTCGTCCTGTTTCAATTGCTTGCCGATGGGTTGCATGCGATTTATATTGCACGGTCGGCGGCGGCTTGGGAAGCGTCGGTCGAACGCGAACCGAACGGGGTGCTCAAAGGGTGCGATGCCTACTTGTTGCCGGCGGTCGAATTGACCGAAGAAGAGGCTAATTCGACAACGGCAAGAACCGTCCTGCTGATGGTGCATGGCATTAACGCCTCGCCACGGCACTACGATAATCTGGCTCCCGCCTTAGCTAAGCAGGGTTACGCTTGCCGCGTCATGCGTTTGCCTCGGTTTGCCGAGCCACTTGATTCGTATCGACAAACGACATCGCGTGAATGGGTTGCCGCCGTTGATGATGAACTTTTTTCTCTACGAAAAAAGTATGATCGCGTAGGCGTTGTAGCGCATTCGCTAGGCGGAGCAACGGTTATCGAAACGTTGCTCGATCATCCCGAAGCGGCTGACTTTGCTGTGTTGCTAGCCCCAGCGTTGGCGGTCTCCGATAGTCGCAGCCCGATCCTTTCGACCCGCAGTTGGCATGAGATTTCGCAGAAGCTTTTGCTGTTTACCAACACCGTGCAGTCTCCCTACCCGCTCGATTGTCGTGACCCGAACAAGAGCGACCATCCAGGCCGAACTCCGTTTACGCCAGCCGTGGTGATTGATCAGCTCTTTGAACTAATGGATCGCAACGAACCACGGTCGGCCGAGTGGAAGACGCCGGTGACGATGATCCTCAGCAGTACCGACCCCGTTGTAAGCACCCCGACTGCCAGAGGGTACTTTGAGTCAATGGGAATAAAAGATAAGAAGCTGATTATGCTCGAACGGTCGGGCCATGCGATTCCGCTCGATCAAGAGTGGCGAACCGTTGTCGAAGCGATTGCTATGCGAGCACGCCGCCAAAGCCAAACGACGGAGAACGGAAGTTAGGCTTGCGATGCCTCTCGCTCGAAGCGAGCGAACACCATTCGGCCTGCGGAGGTTTGCAGTACGCTAGTCACTTCGGCATGCACCTGCTCACCGACATGGGGGCGGCCCCCTTCGATAACGACCATGGTGCCATCTTCGAGATAGCCGATTCCTTGATGCGATTCTTCACCCGGCTTGGCGACAAGAACTTCGACCGATTCACCAGGCAAGAAGATTGGTTTCAGAGAATTTGCAATGTCGTTAAGGTTAACGACATCGACGTTCTGTAGCTTGGCGACTTTATTGAGGTTGTAATCGTTCGTAACGACTTTGCCGTCGAGGTGTTTTGCTAATAAGACAAGCTTTTGATCGACCGGTTGGTCAGCAAACTCGGGAAGATCGCGATCGAAGATGATTAGATCAATCTGTTTGTCGCTACGCAAACGGCTGAGGATATCGAGACCTCGTCGGCCACGGTTTCGGCGCAGTTTGTCGCTCGAATCGGCAATGTTCTGTAATTCGGCAATGACGAATTGAGGCATTACAAGTTGGTTTTCAATTGCCCGGGTCTCCATCACATCGGCAATGCGACCGTCGATGATAACACTTGTATCGAGGACCAGCGGATGTTGCCCTTTGCTGTTCTTTGAAAATTCGACGTAAGGGATGATGAATCGAAAATCATCTTTTGTTTGCAACAGTACGCTAACGCAGACGTAGCAAAGGATGACCCCCAAGAACATGGGCAAGTAAGTGCCCGTTAAGGATTCTTCGGTCGGCAAGACGGGCGTGAGCGCGAGTTTTACGATATAGGTCAAAAACAGACCGATTATCAATCCGAAATAAACCGACGTGATCACATCAAGCCGTTTGCGCTTGACGATCGAGTCAATGA
>CAYGQU010000545.1:0-2174 GCA_964352045.1 uncultured Planctomycetaceae bacterium | reverse complement strand
ATGCGGTGGTGGTTGTGGTTGCGGGCACGTCTGTAGCTGTGGGCGTCGTGGTCTGGGTCTTGGTTGTGAAGACCGTGGTGCGATCCCCGTGGTTCTCTATGTTCCACCGATCCAAGAGCTGACTTTCTTTGGCGGCGTACAAGCCTTCAAGAGTGCACTCGATGCCGGTCGTGACCGAGGGAACTTTGGTTTCCACGAAGGGGTTAACGTAGGAGGCCGCATGTCTTGGCTGCCATTCCGTAATCTTGGCTATCAAATTGGTTACCAAGCAACGCATAACCAACTCAATGGCGATGCAACAACCAACACGTCCGATTCCCATACCCAACAATTCGCCACGGCAGGTCTGTTCCATCGCAAGCCGGTCGGTTTGCAATATGGGGTCGTCTACGACATTCTGCGTGACGAGCGTCAAGTGAATGCCGACTTCAGCCAATTACGGGGTTTGATCAGTATCACCAATCCACGAGGCCACGAATTCGGTTTCACCTTCGCAACACACTTGGACGAGACAACGATCAACGTCAACGCCGTGGATACGAACTTCCGTGCAACAGACCAGTACCTCTTCTTCTATCGCAAGCATGGTTGCGATGGGGGTGAGTTCCGTCTCTTCGGCGGTGGCGACGACGATGGGAGTGGAATTCTAGGTGGCGACGTCGACTTGCCGCTCAACTCTCGCTGGTCGCTGCAAACTGGGTTCACCTATCGGATCCCCCAGAACGAAGCCAATGGCATCGGCGGCTCGGAAGAAGCATGGAACCTAGGCACGAACCTCGTCTGGCACTGGGGCAATCGGGCCAAACGAAGCTACAAGGGCCAATTCCGCCCCATGTTCAACGTAGCCGACAATGGCACGCTGATCGTTGACGATCGTCCTTGAGACTAGCCAGCAAATCGAAGCGTTACACCGAGCCCGGCTCCTTTGAGGGGGGCGCCGAGCTCGGTTTTTTTATCTCTATTAAGGCTAAGACCACAACGGCCAGGCAAAATCCTTTGCTAAAGTGCCTATCGGGAGACCTTGGTTAAAACCGTATCTCGCTATATGATATGGTCTTACAGCTTACTAACCGATCCGAACTCCCCTATCTCCCACACGTCTTTTATATGGCACCCCCTTCCAGCAACTGGGACTCCCTCTTCGACGACCTCAATTCGGGCGATAGCCCGACCCCAAAGAAGACCGACGATCGAGATCAGGCTCAAGCAACCGAAGCCCCTAAGGAGGAAGTAGCTCCCTCGGTAGAGCAGCCGAAAAAAGAAGCTGCAAAAAGCACGCCAGCAGAAGCTAGCGGTGAATCAAGCCTATCGCCTCCCCCCGCAAGCAGTTCCAAATCGCCTGCCGGCGCTACCGGCTGGGACGCGTTGCTTGGCGAACTCAATATCAAAGTCGATCCACCTGCTCCCAAGCCAGCCTCAACACTAACTGAGCAGGTTGAAGTGACCACTGAGGCCAAATCTGACGGAGCCAAATCTGACGAACGGTCAAAGGAGGAGAGATCGCAAGATCGAACTCGCCGACAGCATTCGCCTCGTAACAGAGAAGAAGGCAACAAAAATACTGCCGATAGAACCTCCGAAGAGTCAGCTAGAAAACCTCGACGTGAGCGTAGACCCCGACGCGCATCGGCTCCTGCAACAAGTGACAAGCGGGAACCGCGCGCTAAACGCCCTCGTCAAAGTGCCGATCGCCAAAATGCTAGCCAAGAGTCTCCACGTGACACGCAACGAGAGGCTCCACCGAAAACACCCCCAACGCTTAAACCACAAGCCGCACAAGCTGAGGCACCAACAACAGCCACCCCTCAGCCCAAAGAAGAAAAGCCCACCAGCTCGCTTGGCTTCTCCGGTTGGTTCCCTTTCGCTTCACGTAAGCCTAAAGCAAAGGCCCCGATGCCGATCGAACCAGCTGCTACCGAGTTTGATGATACCGCTGCCGACAAACTTCCCGAAGATCTGTTCAACGCCGCTTTCGAGGATGATATTCCGACCGATGAAACCTCTTTGGTCGATGAAGCATTAGCCATTGATGGCGAAGAATCTGACGAAGAAGGCGATAAAAAGCCTCGACGTCGCCGACGTCGTGGTGGCCGTCGCCGTCGTAAGAAGACGACCGAGGAAGGTACTGAAACAGCTAACGAGGCAGAACAAACCGACAACCTTGCTGATTCGTC
>CAYGQU010000544.1:0-2181 GCA_964352045.1 uncultured Planctomycetaceae bacterium | reverse complement strand
CAACACGACGGTCTTAGGAAGACAAGTTGCTCAAATCAGCATCATCCGGGCTGATGAGCTACCAAGCAGCGAATACCGGCAACCGTTATGGACTCATCTTGTTGGCGTCTACGAACCGCGCTGGAACATCCCTCCTGCCCAACCAACAGTGGAATGATCAAACAAGCCATTGGCATCCTGTAAATAGCGAGCCATCTATTCGGTTACAGTCGTCTTATCGAAGAGGGCGTTAATGACGCCGCGAAGCGTTTCCGCCTCGGCAGTTTCGAGCACGACCGCTGCGCGATCAAGCGACTCGCGGTTGGTATTCATCCGCTGTGCCATCTGGGCGACCCCTTCGGGAGTTAGTTCACCGCCGACGCCAAACCGACTTGCGAGTTCACCAAAGTCGCTGGGAGTCCAATCGTCAAACAACTCGGGTTGTTCTTGCACGACTTGATCGATGGCAGGATTCGATGCCAAGTCAAATTCAGCCATGGCGGCTGCTTCGTCGGCAGCGAAGAGTTCATCTGTCGAAACGTTCAACCCCTCGGCAAGTCGCATGAGTGTCTTCGCATGAGGCCGTTTAACAGCGTGAAGAATCCCACGCAAGGTGCGTGAGTCGAGCCCCGTTTTTTTCACAACCGCATCATAAGTTAGGCCATCTCTTGCCATAAGACGGCGCAAATTATGCGCAACAATTGAAGATCGACTTCGTGAACCAAGCTGTGCCAAGAGCGTTTCTCCGGTGCCCACTTCTCTGGACCGCCTGATCGGAAAATAGGAACTACTTACCCACCTATAACACAAATCCAATCTGATAGCTATCTTGATAAAGTGACCTTAGTGAAATCAAGATCGCTTCAACGCAAAATTTCATGCTTTTTCAAAAACAGATGCTGTCTCGGAAACTGTATCTTGCGGGAAGAAAAGGTTGTGTGTGGCATGCATAAGGCCTGCCAGTGTCGGATCACTTTCAACGAACCGAGGGCTTTCAAGCGAGCCAAGTGGAGCAAGTAACCAACGCCCTTCGGGCCAACGAACCTGCATAACTTGCGCACAATCGTCAAGCAACTGATAGATTCTCGCTCGGGTTAACTGTAGTTTTTCAGCTTGCTGTTTGATCGTTTCGGGTTCACCATCGACCAGCAATCTTTTCTCAACTAGGTTGGCTAAGGGCTCTCCCAAGTCCAGTCCAATCTGATCGACAAGAGGCCTAGCTAGTTTTTCACGGAAAGTAGAAACCGAAATCGAAGTAGGATTCGCATTTGCTTCGATCAACCAGTTGGTAACCCTTGGTACAAATCTTGGCACAATCAATATCTCTAAACATTCTTGCATGACCGAGGTCGAAACGGCCTCATGGATAGCATGAAAGACTTCCAATATGGCATTCACACGTTTTGAACCGTGGGTCTTTAACTGGCGAATTTCGGCTAATGACTTCCGCGAGTATTCGCTGAGTTCTTTCTGCCAAATCACCGTCGGCAAAGGACGTAGCGTCGGGGCAACTCGGCCAAGTTTTTGTTGGGCTAATCCAGCTCGATCGACCGTCTCGCACCAACTGCTCCATACTTCTTCAGAAACCTGACCTGGATCGAATGGTAAATTACCGACTTCATTCGCGTTCGTTCCTTTTGCAAATTTCCCCCTTCGATGCGGAGTCCCTTGGGAATGCGCCTTGTCGAGAGAAAGAATCGTGGCATCACGTTTCTGATCTCCCGCAGAAGCAAGGCTTAAACCAAACGGTTCGTGCAGTGCTTCGTATTTTGATGCCCTGCTTAGCAGATCAAATAAACCGATGATTTTTTTTTGGCCAATGCCGGGCGTTTGCATTAGCTTTTCGATCGGCATTGTGATCAGCTCCCTGACGGTCTGATCCAAAAGCGCGATCGGCAACCTCCTATCTGTGGGGAGCACCCAATACGAAAGCGTTTGGTCAAGCCGACCATCTTCGGGGGCTTCTAACAACACACGGCGAAGCCTTTCGTAGCTACCTGCAAGCCGATAGCGATCGCCAATGGCCGTTTGTCTGGCCAAATTCGTGCGTTGTGTTGCATCGCCTTCCGAGGCGGTTCGTTGTTTGGTCTTTGATTGCCCCATGTGGCGCTGCAGGCTTTCCTTGCCGTGACAGAAAAGGTAATGCTCTCTACTAAAAATTGATTAGATAGCGAGTACAATAATGCCTAAAGCATTCATTCC
>CAYGQU010000543.1:0-2192 GCA_964352045.1 uncultured Planctomycetaceae bacterium | reverse complement strand
AATAATGTGATTTGTTCCTGCTATGCAGGGCATAGATTGACAAGATACTGCCATCGGAGAAGTAATCACTAACGGTCAAGGTGGGCTCACCAGTATCAACCACGCCGGTAACACCACCGGTAGACAGGAAGAGATCAGTTCGAGTAGAGAGCGTGCCGGGGGCATCAGTCGAATCGTCAGCTCGAACGTAGTAGAGAAGCCCTGTAGCATCGCCACGGCCTGCTTCTACCGTGACGGTAGAATAGCCGCGGATAAGCTGATCAATATCTAGCGTGAAGCCGGTGTTGGTTGGGTCTTCAACGGTGAAAGCAAGCTCGAAAACAGAATTGCGTCTATGTGTCTGAGCAACACCACCTGTATGAGTTGCTGAATTCAGTAGCTTAACGGTGTGAGTAAAGGAAGCGGTATTACCAGCCGTCGTGACCGGCGAGACCGAAGTCTGATGCTCCCAGATCGGGGTGCCAACAGCTGATGAATTGTCAGTGCTGACAACACTGGTGATCGACGCCGTAGCAGCCCCAGCGGTAATAAGCAAAAGAACAACAGCAGCTGCGACCCTCTGCAGCCCTAAGGTTCCGATGTTAAACAACATTAGCGCATCTCCAGATAGGTTAAGCGAGTAGAAAATTTCATGTGGATCACTGTGGATCAGTGAACTAACGAGAAAAGATAAGCAGCTGATAGCTTAGCGATAACGGAAGAGAAACACACGCTTAGATTGATAATCTAACGCAATTGGTACAGATTTTACCGCAATCGGGACTATTCTGTCGTCAAATAGTGACTGGTTCAAATCCAGCCAGGGTCATTTGAAATGCGATCGGCCTAAAACGGCAAGTCAACCGACGGTGGTGCAATCCCTAAACTCTCTTCCCACTGTTCGTATAGCACCTCAAGCGACTCCGGCTTGCCCGAGTAGGCTTGGTCCCCCACGATTTGCATCGGCAACACTAACTTCGCCTTAGATTGCATCGAAGCATAGAGCTTGATATTGCGGGTCACCCGAGCGCTAAGCGCACCCGAATTATCCTGCAGCGTGAGGCGTAGCTTTTGGTTATCGACGAGCTTCTTTGCCTCGACCAGCCCTGAAGTGTAGCTAGGAAGCTTATCTCCTTTTAGCAACCATTCATGAATCGCTGGAAATGCTGTGGGATCGACCATCGAAACCCCAATTGCCAGTTTCGCAGCGCGACAGGCACCTCGGTTCTGTGGTCTTGAAGTTTTGATGTAGGGGTTGCATAGCAATTCACTAGGCGAGTGCAACACGATAATGGCTACTTTACCATTGTATTCCTTGACCGCTTTGGACAGTAACTTATGGAACTTACGGCAATGTGGACAAGTATAATCCATAATCTCGACGACCACATGCTCCGCTTCAGGTGATCCGAGCAGGGGATAAGCATAGGTATCGAGCGTCAGCCTCCCTTTGAGTAACGTTACTTTACGCGAACCATTCCGCTTGCGTATCGGAGCCAAATGATTGGAACTTAGTTGTTTATTTTTGGTAACGGTCGTTTTCGACGCGTCGTTTTTTTCTAAATCAACAGCGAGTTCTTCCTGGGGTTCGTCCTCGGAGTCTGTCAAATTGGGGGCGGTTTGGTCGATCGAAAATTCTTCAAACGAGATGGCATCGGATAAATTCGCTACGTCAACACGCTTGCTAGTTTCTTCTTTGCTAAAGAGCTGTCCGCCAATGAACGCAACGATCGCCAAACTTGCCAACAGCGTAGGAATCCCTATCGGCGGGGGCCCCATGGAGTGCGTCGCTTTTGCCGTGCTACCCACTGCTGACTGGGTAGGAACCCCGATCATGCGTGTAGGTCCCTGCTGATAATCGTCGGAAACAAATCGCGCCCAAACAATCAACAAGCTAGCTAACAAGCCACAAAGATGCGTTAGCAAACAATACAAGCAAAAGCTGTCGAGCGTTATAAACTGAATGGCAACAAACCATAGCCCTGTACCGACCGCTAGCAGGCAAGTCGCTTCAAGCAATTGCCAACCGAAACCTTTGCCCAAACAAGCCACCAAAGCCCCAACAGCCATCAAAGCGTAGCAGCCCAACCCAAGCCAACTTACCGGCACTCCCATCCAGCGTGACCAACTGGTAGCCAACACGGCATCGCAGTCGAAGATCTCTCCACCGCAACCCGCCAAACCACCTCCAGCGCCTACTGCAAAGCTTAGGT
>CAYGQU010000542.1:0-2193 GCA_964352045.1 uncultured Planctomycetaceae bacterium | reverse complement strand
CAATCGTTTCCGTCGCCTGCCGGAACGGCGGTAACTGCCGAAGCGGTGTCATGACTGGCTGGAAGAATAATCTGAATGTTCGGATCAACACCGGTAATTTTTGCCACTTCATCGCGAAGCATGCCTAGCTTAGTGCCAGGATCGGAAATAGGTCCTAGTAGGTCACTTGGTAATCCAAGACTTTGAAACAGATCGGTATCCCAATCTTGGGTATTAACATTTAGCATGCTGCTAGTTGAGGCGATCGTTCTCTCGTTTGATAATTCACCTGATAGCCAGAAATGAAATAGATCGGGTAAGAAGATAAGCCTCTTGGCCGAATCGAATAGTTTTGGCTCTTGCTCAAAACGGGCTGCTACTTGGAATAGCGTATTGAAAGACATTTTCTGAATGCCTGAACGTCTATAGAGATTTGCAAAACCTCCAAGCTGTTCTAATACTTTCTCACAAGCAGCCTCATTTTGGGGATCACGATAGCAATGCGGTATATGTAGTATTTCACCGCTATTGCCAACCAGCGTCCAATCGACACCCCAGGTATCGACGCCTACGGTTTTTAGCTCAGCACCATTCTCTCGACACCATTTTCCAGCATTACTAAGTCCGATGAGTAAATGCTGCCAGATGCCTGTAAGATCCCAGACAGGTCCCGTCGGCGTTGGGCATGCTAGGTGTTCGAACCGATGTACTTCTTCTAGTGTTAATTTACCTGTCGAGTCGTCAAGCAGACCCAAGATGGCACGGCCTGAGCTGGCACCCAAGTCGAAGGCTAAATGAGCAATTGGCATTTGGGGAGATGTTTCTTAGCGGAGAAAAGCTTCGTGCAAGCCACCATCGACATTGATGATTTGGCCTGTCGTTCTACTCGATTGACTGGATAATAAGAAATAGGCTACTTCAGCTTGGTCAGCTGGGGTTATGGGCTTTTTCGTCAAGGTGCGTTGAGCATAGAAGTTAGCTAACTGATCACGCAACCCTTCGTCGGTATCGTTCTCTACAAATGGTATATCGTACTTTGTAAGAGAAGCGAGCACCCTTTCACGTGGGAACATCGTGGAGCCTTTGATCACGGTTGCAGGTGCAATCGCATTAACACGCACGAGTGGTGCCATCTCGATCGCGAGTTCACGAACCAAGTGGTTTGCGGCAGCCTTTGAAGTATCGTAGGCGACAGAACCCTTCTTTGAAACAGCAGCGTTGACGCTGGTCGTTAGAACAATCGATCCATCAAGTCCTTGGTCTTTGAACAACTTGCGTGATTCATCGACCAAATTGTAACTGCCACGAACATTGACGTCGAACGTTAGTTGCCAAGCTTTGTCGGATAAATTGCCTTCACGGTCGGGTGGCAAAAAGACTCCTGCTGTAACAACAATGTGGTCTAGGCCTCCATAGGCTAAGATTGTTTCTTGTAGCGCGGCCTGAATGGATTCGCGGTTTGTTATGTCGATAGCGGCTGCAATAGCTGGTCCGCATCCTGATATACCTGTGCCTGAGACTCCGATTCCTTGACCATAGATGGCAACCAATTCATCGGCGGTTGCCTTTGCCATCTCATAATTCAAGTCCGTGCAGACAACGTGAGCACCTTCTTTAGCTAGCCGATGCGCGACTTCTTTACCAATGCCTGCGCCAGCTCCTGCCACAAGCACAATACTGCTAGCAAGTTCTTTTTGCGGGGGCATCCTTTTAAGCTTTGCCTCTTCCAGTAACCAATATTCAATATCAAAGGCTTCTTGCTGTGGTAAAGCAATGTACTCATCAATTGCCTCTGCTCCACGCATTACTTCCACCGCACAGTTGTAGAATTCAGCCGTAACACGTGATTCACTTTTGTTCTTTCCCCAGGCGATCATACCAACACCTGGAATTAAAACGACGGTTGGATTTGGATCACGCATTGCTGGGGAATTATCATGCTTACAAGCTTCGTAATACGCTTCATAATCCTTACGGTATTGTTCAAGTCCTTCGGTAAGCTTTCGCTTAAGATCGGCAAAAGACTCAGCCTGAGGATTCCAATCTACATAGAGAGGTTTAATCTTAGTTCGCAAGAAATGGTCAGGGCAACTGGTTCCTAGCTCGGCAAGACGAGGAGCATCGTTCGAGTTAACAAAACGAAGGATGGTGGGATCGCTTTGAATCGTGCCAACGAACTTTTTCTGCTGGCTCACCTCTCCCCGAAGCCATGGG
>CAYGQU010000541.1:0-2208 GCA_964352045.1 uncultured Planctomycetaceae bacterium | reverse complement strand
CTACCTAGGATGGGTCACCGTCGAAGGGGATGCGACGTACGATCTTCGGCTAGAGATAGACATCGCAATTGCCTACTTGCGATCGCTTTAGTTGGCAGGCTGCCCATCGCGATTTTTCATCGCTTTTTCCGCAGTCTTCATCACTAGGCCTGATCAATTGCCTTCATCATTGGGAGCCAACGCAAGGGCTTTGAGTGAATCGAGACTTGCAACCATGTCGGTTCGCGAAATTTGCTCCCAACCTGTTAGCTTGTGGCTTAGGATCACAAGTTTGAATTGCTCGAAGGCATCGGCAACGTCTTCAGGCAGATCGGCCAAGTTCTCGAAAGGACGAATCCTTGCCGCTGCTTCTGCTTTGACCGAATCCTCGTTGCAACTATCGGATAATTCCGATTCATCGTGATCCGAGCCGTCGTCTGAATCGCTTTGAGATTTTTCTGATTTGCTTTCGAGATCAGCATTACCAGGGGCCGTTTCAACTGTTGGGTCTGATATGGCATCGTAGGCTTCGCCGTCGATTTCTCCTTCTAGAATTTCTTCGTCTTCTGGCTTCACGCCATCGGGAGCACCGACCGCTTCCCAGCGGGCTGCCCGCATTTTGGCGACAGACCAGCGATTTTGGATCGCTCCTTCGAGCCACATTTCGGCATCTTCCCAATCAAGCGATGTTTGGAAGTGGCTCCAGTAAAGTCCTTGGTACTCATCACGCAGCGAACCGAAACGTTGATAAACACGACGAAGTCGACCAACGTGTTGGCTCGTAACATATCCTACAAGCTGAACCCAAGCTTCGTCCGAACGCTCTGTGATGGGAGCGTTCTTTTTCTCGAGCGCTTCACGCCATTCGGCAATGACGCGGCCTTTGTCCCAATTGGTGGTACTGACGAGTTCATTCCACTTGCCAATGAATTCGCTCGAAGCGGCCAGGGTTTCGGGAGAAACCGTGAAATGATTGGCTTCGGCTTGCTTTTGGGCATCGGGCGAAGCAACTACGGATTGCGTAGCGGTTTCGGGTGAATCATCGGTCATGACTTCGGACGAAGAATTTTCTTCCATGGCTGTGCTGCTTGCTTCCAGGCTAAACGTGTGAGTTGGTCGAGCCACGGATTCTATCATGCGGTCCAAAAATCAAGAGCCGTTTTGCTGAGTGGATCGCAAGAACTTTTCGGCAAAGAACCTCACGACCCGCGCAAAACAAACGCCCTACGGCTCCCGAAGAGTTCACGCAGGGCGTTCTATTGCGCCATGAGCCGGTGGATAACTTGTCAATTAAATAACCAGCAATTTATGATTTGCCAGATTATGTTATGACCAGAGCCACTCAAAAATCAGATCGGGGATAGGCAAAAAATCCCCCTGGGATCGCTGCTTGGAAGAACGAGCTTGATCTATTCAGCGGGTGCTTTGACTTCTGACTCGAAGCCACATTTGTTGTGCGAGCCATCGCAAAACGGATTATTGGACGAATGACCGCATCGGCAAAGTGCAATGGCTGGTTTGCTTGGATCGATGGGGAAAGGATTGCCGTCAGCATCGGTGAGGGTAAAAGGCCCTTCGACGAGCAGAGGACCATTGTTGCGAATCTTGATCGTTACATCACTCATAGCTGGGATCACTCCGAGAAAGGAATAAAACAATTCGTGAGAGCTGATCGCATTGGTTTCTTTTAGCGCTTGCTCCCACCAATGATCGTCGCGTAGTCACTAAGAAGGTGCAAGACCTATTGCGAAACCCCGATTCCCTGCGGTGTGCGGATCTTAACGATAAACACTACCGGTACACGACCATCTTGCCTCCTTGCCACTTCCTTGTTGTCGGCGATGGTCGTGTCCGGCAATGCCTCTTCTCCCCGGACAGCATCTTTGTTCTGTGAGCTAACCGTGTTGTTGTTAGCAGTTGGCTGAGTTGCATCACTTGATGGAGTTGGCGTGATCTTGAGGTTGGGCGCTGCTCCGATTTGTGGCGAAATATCTAAGCGAAAACAAATAACTCGCGGCTTGAAGGCCGAGCCAGTTGGCAGGCTTCGGGAAATTGCCTCGGGCGTGGGATGTTTGCTTGGGCTACGGCTGGTTTCGATTGGATCCGCTTCGACTCGATAGATGTTTGCATCTTTTTCCAATTCCTGGATCAATCGGCTGTAGCGTGGCGCTTCGGCCGAGACGAACATCAATTGATCGTCGTTCTCTTCATTAGGCAACGGACCTCGGG
>CAYGQU010000540.1:0-2225 GCA_964352045.1 uncultured Planctomycetaceae bacterium | reverse complement strand
CTCATCGGTGCGGGTTGCCATCAATTGATCGGGCTTCAGCTGATCGAGCGGTGAGTTCTTCGCAAACGGGACATGCACTTCCCGATACTCGGCCGGCATCCGAACGTCGATCAAATCGATTTCGTTCCCTTGCTGATGAAGCTCAAAAAGTTCTTGAGCCGAAATAGTTTCGTAAGACATTTCCCTTGTCTCCTGCAAAATTAAATTGCGATGTCAAAAAAAATTTGAACCGCCAAAACGTGTAGGGTCCGCTGTGCGGACCGTGGTAATGATTTAACAAAACGATACGTTGCCTTATTCGGAAGCTGCCAATCACGGTCCGCACAGCGGACCCTACAAAAAAATGGAAACTACTTCGATCGAATCGCGTTTAGCACTTCGTGTTGTTCTTCCAAGTGCCGAACCGCTCCGTCACAAACGATCTGACACATCTCAAAAACCGACTCGTCATGAATCCGATAAACCATTTGCGTCCCTGTCCGTGTCGCTTCAACCAGTCCAACGTCGCGCAGCACCGACAGATGCTTTGAGACGCTCGCCTGAGCGATTTCAAGCTCTTCGACCAACGTCGTAACGTTCGCTTCCCCCTCACGTAGCCGCATTAAGAGCCGAAGGCGACTCTCGTCAGCGAGCGCCCGGAGCCGTTTGACGACGGTCGGAAGAAGTTCAGGTTGAAAGGTGTGCTTTGCCATGGTTCTAATATATTCCGATATCGGAATAAAAACAATTGGAATTGATCCTATTTCAGAACAAATTTGGCCTGGAATCGGGGCTAACCTTCTTAGATAGGCATCCACGAAGCGACGAATCAAACGATGAAGCGACTTAGATATTCCGATAAGATAGAGCCGATGATGTTCAAAAAACTATTCCG
Source organism: uncultured Planctomycetaceae bacterium (assembly GCA_964352045.1). GTDB lineage: Bacteria > Planctomycetota > Planctomycetia > Pirellulales > Lacipirellulaceae > CAYGQU01. Next base: position 1,351 of record CAYGQU010000540.1, on the reverse strand, counting down.
CCGCTGCCGGCTGCTCTGCCGCCGTTACCCGTTGTTGCCGTTTTTATTGACGGCAACCTTGGCGGTGGATGTGATCATAGCGAATCGCGATCATAAATTAACAGGCATTATTAACGATTTTTTAGCCGCTTTTTTGCTAGGGCAATTTGTGCTTATCGGGGTAGGTACGGCATACAAAATGCCAGGCATAAGTTCTAGGTTGTGCCTTGCAATCCCCTTAGTAGCTCTTCTTGTTTTTTTTAGCAATCAAGAAGTTACACCGAACGATACGGAATATATTTTTGTATGTGTTGTATTGTTCTCATTGACTGCACTTGTGGTATTTTTATCAAACATTATTTACAACCGAAAAATTCTATCAGTACCAAGGTTTCGAGTCGCCAGTTTACTCAGATTATGCACATCAGTTGCCGTCGGTATTACGTTAATAAAATTATCCAAATTTGGTTTTGTGGAAATTGACATCGTAGCTTTTAGTTTAGTTTTTTCTTTTGTTGGTATTCTTCTGTGGTTGGTCAGTAAAAAGAAAAGCTGGCTTCTTTCCCTAATCTCAATTGGCCTATTGATGGGACTATTATACGCATTTTTATATAGCTACTGCATTTGGTACTTAAGTCTTGGTACACCTGATTCTTTGGCGATAATACATCGTATCGTTGCACCTACTACGCTCGGGTTCGCAGGCGTTATATTACTTTGGCTGCATGGCCTGCAAGTCCGCCGTCGTCCGATTCGTCACCGCAAGATAATACAACAGGCCACCCCAATCGAATCGGAGCAGCCTGTTGCGTTAAACGTTGTTCGCCCAGAGGAAGATCCCCCCGAACCCGCCGGGCCAATCGACCTGACGGTTTAACGTAGGGTCCGCTGTGCGGTCAGTGATAAACGGTGAGAATCGGTTGAGGGATTACGTCCAAACAACGGTCCGCACAACGGACCCTAAACTTCGTGGTTCAATTCAAAACGCGACGGCCAACGAATGGCATCACTACCAACAACAGTAGCAACGCCGAAGGCTCGGGTACGGCACGCACGTCGGCAAACGCATCGATCTCGGGCGACACGCCTGAACCAATCGGGTTCGTCACTCTTACGAAACGGATCTCGCTAAAACCAAAAGCTCCGATGTCGATACCGGTGCCTCCGCCCGAACCATTGTACCCAGCGTACGTCTGGGCTGCGGTAAGACCCGTCGGATTAAACGTAGGGTTCACCGGTTTGAGAAAATCAGCCAGCACGCTGCCAGGCCCTGGAAAGTGGGTCGTCGAATCGGCGTAGCCATTCGTCGGGAAATTCCCTTCGGCAAAAGCGCCAGTCACTTCGGTGAAGTCAACTCCGTTGCTGCTGATTT
>CAYGQU010000539.1:0-2229 GCA_964352045.1 uncultured Planctomycetaceae bacterium | reverse complement strand
GACTACTTTCGACTGTAGCCAATTGAGCCGTTCATAAGTTAAAATTACATCCATGGTTTTACACTTGGCCCCGTATATCCCGCCCAGGATTGCGGGGCTTTTTTAATGCCGCCGCACGAGGTCTTGGAGGAAGGATAGGGGATTAGATACCGTCGCGAGCGAGTTCGCTTTCAGCCGACCGAATGGCCGCTTGTCGTGTGCGACTTGGTTGACTTGTTAGAACGTCGACCGTGTTGGTTTGGCTTGTCGCTTCGATAAAGTCGCGTAGCCATTGGTCGGTCGTGAAGCGACGGCCACCGATGAGGCACGTCTCTAGCCGAATTCCACGCACGCCGCGAAGTCGCCAGCGGTGGAGCGTCGATAGATGGGGCCGACCGGGCAAAGCGGCAGCCGCTTGAGAGAGCGTTAGGTGGCGCTCGGTGCCGAGAACTTCGGCAGGAGATTGATTCGCTTCGTTTGACACAGGAATGCCTCTAAGTGGGTGTTAGTAATAACGACACCCGTATCATTCCCGTTTTGTAACTTTAAGTCGGTCCCTCCTTGGGTAGTGCCCTGGTAGCTACTTCATTCAATGAATATCCAATTCCGTTATCTCCCTTATCTAGCAGACCGTGCCGCCATAGAGCACCGGTGTATTCTTTTGCTTTTTGTGATGAAATTTCTCCTCCAACTTGTTTGGCGATTATTTCATTCGTAGCAGGCGTTTCTCCACAATCAGACAGTTCGTATAACGCTTGTATAATGTCTTTTTCCGATTCATTTAACCTTAGTTCAGGCATTACTAGAACTTCTTTATCTTCTGCAATCAACTTACTTTTCTCTTGTGCCCAATCACATGCAGTACGCCATTCTAAAACAATTCTATGCGATAATATTTTCTTATACCCGTCTAGTAATTGAAAATCACAACATGCATCGCATAGCTCGCTAACAAGTTCATGACGCGGCAATGGAATCCTCACATTGTCTTTGTTGTATGGCCTAATTCTATCTATGAATAAAGGAATCCAGTCAATTACTGCTTGGTGAGCAGTAGCCCAATATATAGCACTGTTTATGTCATGGTTAGCAAAAGGAGAAATATCTTCGCCCTTCCAAGCTCTTTCTATAGTCCGTATCTCAGTCTTGAGAGTCTTATCAATACAAAAAGACCATGTAGCAAATTCTGCTAACTCATTTAATCCGGGAATAAGGCCTTCAACTATTTGTTCGGCGTATTCAACCTGACTCGATGCAGCATCTAATTGACTAGGGGATTCGTTCAACTTAGCGTTAAATGCAAGACGTGAAATTTTTACCAGCATATCTAAACCTCGCTCTGCAACATTTCGAGCACAGTCTAGCTCTTTTTCAGTAGCCCAATCTCTATTTGCATTCCAAACCATACCAACAACCCTCACAAAAACACCGAGCGGCCAGCCGGGCGTTGTGGAGGGTTGCAACCACAACAGCCGGTGACCTAGCGGGGATCAATCCGCGACCCGGTTAAGAAACTATTGAATTCAATAACGCCAAGCTATCCGATTTGGCGAGCAACTTCGACACCCTTGGCCAAGTCCCGTTCGGCATAGATTTGCGTAACTGCTGCTCCCGCATGGCCTAACACGACTTGCGCCGCTTCCAAACCAAACTTGGCTCGGACTTCCGTAGCGGTTGAATGGCGTAATCGATTAGGTGACCAACGCGCAACGCCCGCCTTGTCGCAAGCACGATGGATCGCACGCCGATAGCTATCTACCGAGTATTGCTTGCCTGCGCGACGCTTAGGCTTTTGCTTCCGATTCGTACCAGGACGATCACCGCAGGATAGCGGCGTTCTGCGCTCGGCATGTTGAATCGCCAGCCGCTTCGCTTTGCTATCGATAGGCCGAAAGCAACACGCCATCGCATCACGGGCCAAGTAACGAAGCAACACCGCCTGCGCTCGCGGGCCAAGAAAGACAACCCGACTACGGCCATGGTGTTCGGTCTTATGGCTACTCGGCTGGTAGGTCCAAACGTCGCCCGAGCGGTCGAGGTCGGTTGGACGCAATACGCAAAGCTCGGCAGGTCGCATCCCGCTAAGCCGTTGCAGGCGAACCATATCGGCCACCACTTCGGGTAGGTGGGGCAGCGTCGCTTCGACCGTCGCATCATCGACCGGCAAAATGGGTGCCGCTTCACGGGCTTCCCCCCGGCCACGCCGCAAACCTTCGACGGTAGCTAGCGATTGGTAGACACTAGCAGGAA
>CAYGQU010000538.1:0-2236 GCA_964352045.1 uncultured Planctomycetaceae bacterium | reverse complement strand
CGAATAGTGGTGTCATCGTGATGGCCGCTACGAACCGGCCTGAAACGCTCGACCCTGCTCTGATGAGGCCAGGTCGTTTCGATCGCCATGTATTGGTTGATCGTCCCGACGTGACGGGCCGTGAGCAGATTCTCAAAGTCCACCTAGAAAACATCGAAGTTGATGAAGACGAAGTCGATGTCAAAGCCTTGGCTGCCATCACTAGTGGGTTCGTTGGTGCTGACCTTGCTAACATGGTAAACGAAGCGGCCCTTCTTGCCGCCCGAAGCGATAAAAAGAAGGTCGGCAACACCGAGTTCTACGAAGCGGTCGAACGCGCAAGCATTGGCCTTGAAAAGAAAAGTCGCATCATTCTTGACGAAGAGAAAGAACGGCTTGCCGTTCATGAAGCGGGGCACGCGCTGGTTGCTTACTCGCTGCCAAATACCGACCCCGTGCACAAGGTTTCGATCATCCCTCGTGGCCTCAGTGCCCTCGGCTACATGCAGCAACGACCCGAGCATGATCGGTACATGATCACCAAAACGCAACTCGAAAGCCAAATCCAAGTCATGCTCGGTGGCACGCTGGCAGAAGAACTTATTCTCGACGACATCGGTTCGGGCGCAAGCAACGACCTCGACCGTGCCACCGAAGTTGCTCGCAGCATGGTGATGGACTATGGCATGAGTCGCCTGGGTCGCGTTACTTATCGTGAACGAACCACCAACTTCCTTTCCGACGGTGGTATGCCAACGCAACACCACAGCGAGCAAACTGCCCGTGAGATTGATCAGGAAGTGAAACGCATCATCGAAGAGGCGCTCGAGCAAACACGAAGAATTCTTGCATCACGCCGGTCGGCCCTCGAAGCGATCACCGCCGATCTACTTGAGCATGAAGTGATCGACGCCGAGAAGCTTGCCGATTTGATCGACAATTCAAGCCCCGAGCCAAAGCTTGTACCGGGCACGAATAATGAACGGAAGGCAGAAGCCCCCAAAGTAGAAGAGGCCTCTGGCGAAGCGGCCGAGGCTTAAGCATTTTAGCATCTCCTAAACGAAAAGGCCCTCCGGGACTAAGTAGGGTAGCGTGCTCGTCACCTACCTTTAACGCTTAAGCACCCAGACGCCAACATGTAATTTGACATGTTCGCTGAGCCATTACGTTTCTTAACGGGCAATGCAAAGGTAGGTGACGAGCACGCTACCCTACTAAGCTTTCTGGCTTGCCCAGGAGTGTGGAGTGGGTACAAACATTTCCTTGCTAAAGCACTGCCGGGCAAGCCAGAAAGTGGCATCCAGCTAAGAGACAGAGCCAAAACTCTCGGCGTTTGTCCTCTCTTTATCGTAGTAAATAAGTTTTTTATGACTAAAACGGACAAAAGCTTCACTAGACGCTCATCCGTTTGATAGCGATACTGTTTGGCTAGGCTCGTTTTTGAGCATTTCCTACCAACGCGCCCTCTCCCCCCAGCAGCGTCGATGACGTCGTACAACCTTACCCATCTTAAGCAGCTTGAAGCTGAGAGCATCCACATTATTCGCGAAGTCGCGGCTGAGTTTGACAATCCGGTCATGCTCTACTCAGTCGGAAAAGACTCGGCTGTCATGGTACGGCTTGCCGAAAAGGCGTTTTCGCCCGGCAAGCCTCCCTTCCCGCTGATGCATGTCGATACGACATGGAAGTTCAAAGAGATGATTGCCTTTCGTGAAAATCTCATCCGGAAAGAACTCGGCTGGGATCTGATTGTTCATATCAACGAAGAAGGGGTCAAAGAAGGGGTCGGTCCCTTCACGCACGGTAGCGCCGTGCATACGGACATCATGAAAACGCAATCGCTAAAGCAAGCGCTCAACAAACATCAATTCGATGCTGCGTTTGGTGGTGCCCGGCGGGACGAAGAAAAATCGCGAGCTAAAGAACGTGTTTATTCTTTCCGCGACAAATTCCACCGATGGGACCCTAAGAACCAACGCCCCGAGTTATGGAATATTTATAACGGTCGGGTTCATAAAGGGGAATCAATTCGTGTCTTTCCTCTCTCGAACTGGACCGAACTTGACGTTTGGCAATACATCCATCTTGAGCAGATTCCTATTCCTGATTTGTATCTTGCTGCGATGCGACCTGTTGTTGAGAAAGATGGCGTTTTGATTAACGTCAACGATGACCGAATGCCAATCGAACCGGGCGAAAAGGTGGTTGAAAAAATGGTTCGATTCCGAACGCTCGGTTGCTATCCGCTGACCGGTGC
>CAYGQU010000537.1:0-2241 GCA_964352045.1 uncultured Planctomycetaceae bacterium | reverse complement strand
ATTGTGCAGCAGTGCCGAGGCAAAAACGGTTCTTTGTTTCATGCCATGCGAGTAGCTTTCGGTAAGGTCATCGACGAAGCTTCCGATTCCAAATCGTTTGACCTCCTGTTCGATCCGAACGGCTGCCTCGTGAGGAGAGAGCCCATGCATCTCGGCGACAAAAGTCAAAAACTCTCTGCCTGAAAGCTTGTCGTAAAGAAGTGGCTGATCAGGAACATATCCAATACAGCGCGAGGCAAGCCGGGTCTGATCCACCACATCATTGCCATCAATGCAAATGGTTCCTTGACTAGGTTTGAGAAGCCCGACCAACATTTTAATGGTCGTTGTCTTACCTGCTCCGTTATGGCCAAGTAAAGCAAAAAGCTCACCTTTGGGCAGCTCAAGATTGAGGTTATCGACAGCAAGCTTGCTGCCATAGTTCCGAGAAACGCCAGTAAACGAAATCATAAGTTGATAACTTCAATAAGAACTGGCTGAGGATTTTCTAGTGATTGTGTATCGTTCCCGAATTGCGTATTTAATTGTAGGGTATAGCCGAGGCGGGAGAATAGTCTACGATTTTCAAACGCTTAATTGCCATTGCTTTTGACGCTTCTTCGTTCATTCGGGTAAACGTCAGGCTACTTCCCATGAAGAAAATCTGTTGCTGAAGGACTTCTCCGTTTTCTGCAACCAAGACGCGAGCTTTTAATCTTTCTAGATTCGAGGTTCCGACACGATCACCGCTACGGTACTCAACAGGATTAACGCGTCGTATTTTTCCATTGAACTCAAAACGTTCGGTAGGAGCAACCACGACTTGCAGTAATTCTATGGGCCGATGCGGCGAAGCAATGGGGCTAAAAACTTCTTTTTGCCATGTTCTACCCGGATAAACCCCCAGCATTTTTGTTTCAGGCATCATTTCACTAGCGATGATTCCATCATGCGACCAAGCATGTTCAAAAGTCTTTGTAATCGAAGCAGCACGGACTTTTAGTTTGAGCATGCCACCGTTGATCTGACCACGAAGAACCACGGGGTGGGTATTATCATCCACCAGAAATTTGGTCTCAAAATCAGCAAGTCTTTCAAAGCTATCAAATCCGATACGAGTTCGTATGTCGATTGAAAGCGAATCGATCGAGGACTTAAAAGCAGACATCCAAATCGGGGCCGATTTTGGCCAAGGAATTCGGTCCAAAGAAACTAAACTATGTACCGTCATTACATCGTATTGTGACTTAACGGCTTGTACGACTGCGATGCCACATGGTTTGTTGTCGGCTTGAATATGCCAGGCAACGGGATTGGTCTGATGACTAACGCGACTTCTTGGCGGTTCGCCTCGAAAGAAGGAGGGAAGGATCCTCTCGCTAACTAGCCAAGACATTACGATAAGCCAAACCAGGATGATCCCTGAAGTGTATAGCTTTCCACCCATGCCGCACCCCAAAATTAATATCCTACTTCTTCGTCAACCAGTGACTCTACACATTGACAACGATACCCTCGCCCCCTTTAACACCTGATCCGCAAAAGCTGATGCCCCCATCTCGCTTCGGGGACATTGCTATCCTACCAAAGAACAAATGGCGATGTCCGCATCGTAATGACTTTTATGCGGATTAGGGATGGCAAGCTCGGCTATTCCGCTTTTAGCTATCATCCATAACCCCAATGAGGATAAGGTTTTCGTAAAATCTAGAAGAAGTTTCCTAAGAATCGTTGGCCTTTTTGAACGTATTTGGGTATAATATGGCTCTCTTCAGTATATTTTTAGTTCTCACAGTATCTACGTCCAGAGACTCCACGTCCACAGGAGGTGCGACTATGGCAAGTTCCGTTTTCTTCGTACAACACTGTCCCGCATGCGGTCGCAGCCTGCAGGTACGAGTTGTTTATTTAGGTAAGGCGATCGAATGTCAGCATTGCCAAGCGAACTTTGTAGCTCAGCAAGAAGTACCCCATGCGCCGAGTGAGTCAGGCCTGGGTTTGCTTGATCGCGCTGACGAACTGCTTCGGGCGGCAGAAGAATATCGCGCTAAGCAACGCCTAGCTGCAGCTGGCGCACCAGCAAGTGACATATCCTAAACAATCGCCTAAGCAAGCGATTGAATATCAATGGCAGCGTGCTGTGCTAGATCTTCAAAGTAGGTGGGATAGGTTTTTGCGGTACAACTAGGATTCGAGATTTCTACGCCTGGTTGCCTAAGCCCAATGAGTGATAAACTCATCGCCATGCGGTGATCGTCGTAG
>CAYGQU010000536.1:1375-2243 GCA_964352045.1 uncultured Planctomycetaceae bacterium | reverse complement strand
GCCCAGCTCCACGGCCTTGGCACCTCTTGGCGCGACCAAGAGAACAAAAAATTCGTCGAAGAATTCGAGCAACAAATGAAAATGATTGCCCGGTATGTCGAGACCACCAACGAACACGCCCCGCTGCTAATCCGCAAAGCCGAACGAATCGAAGAGTACTTGCAACAGCGATAATGACAACAATGCTAACGAGAATAGCGTTAAAGAAAAATCGCTAAAGAATCGAAAGCACCCTTCTAATTATTGAGTTGACCACGCATGAGCAACCAAGCCTCGGTTCGATCCTTCGATGCGATTCAGCGAGTTCGAGAAGAACTGCTGAAGTTCGGCCATCGAGCCGATGATGGTCTCTCCGAGCTAGAAGGCGAAATCCGACGGATGATCGAATGGATCGAACACGATCGTCCCGGCTATTGGAAAGAACGCGTCCGCCGAGCTCACGACGCCACAATCGATGCAAAGAATACGTTGCATCGCGCGCTCATGTATCCAATCAACGACGAGCAGCCCGCCTGTTCTGAAGAACGTGCCGCGTTGAAGAAAGCTGAGGCGGCGCTCGCTTATGCCAGGGAAAAGCAAGAGCGGGTTAAACACTGGGCACGCACCATGCGGCACGAATTGCATGAGTACCAGGGGCGAGTAGCTCAATTGAAGCAGTATCTCGAGATCGACGTCCCCGGCGGTGCGGCAAGACTCGCCCGCACGCTGACGGTTTTGGAAGCGTACGCTCAACCAACCAGTGGTGGCTCGTCAAGTATATCGACTCCGGTTGAATCAAGCCCAACCAATAAATCGGGCAACCAGGCAAAAGAGGAAGACTCGGCAATTCGGCCAAGCGACACTCTCCCCCCCCCCCGAGGCCACCGAC
>CAYGQU010000536.1:574-1365 GCA_964352045.1 uncultured Planctomycetaceae bacterium | reverse complement strand
CGTAGAAGAGTTATTCCGCCTATGGGAAGAGGCCTCGGAAGAGTGGTCCGACGCGGCGAGTCGTTCCTTCAGGGAAGAACAGCTCGATCCGCTTGTCCCGATTGCTAAGAAAACACTCGATGCTGTCGGTCGTATGCGTCAACTCCTAACCGAAGCCCAGCATGACCTTGAAGGTTAAGACGATTGTCGAATTGCCGAACAAGACAAAATGACGTCGTTCATATCCAATCAAAAATGATCTAAAATGTTCCAATACTTATGTCACTTATTAGTTTCGATTGTTTCTATGACAGACAAATTGGTATCTTTCTATATTACCTGCTCCGTTTTTAGGTTATTGGGTTTTTAGGTTATTGGGTTTTTAGGTTATGGGGTTTTTAGGTTGAGGGCTTTTTCGGTTATGGGGCTTATGCATTAATTAATTTGGCGATGTCATCGGACCTACTTTTTTTCTAATTTTCATTTTCACCTAACCACCCAAACGCTTTGGACCCGACGCAACTATCTTGCCGACGACAAATCGAACTGATTGAGATGCTGCGCGAAGCGGTCAACGCTCGTCACGCCACCGAGGGGGTGATCGCCGATCAGCATCAATCGGCCCAAGAGGAAGCGAACCGAAATCTAGCAAGCCGACGAAAGGTGATTAACGAAAAGTATCGTTCCGATCGGCAAGAAGCAGAGGTGGAGTACGAAAACGAGCATCGTGAACTCACTGGTGGCTACGAGCGTGACCGTAGCGAGGCACAAAACCAGTATCGAGCCCTCCGCCACGAAGCCGAATCAACCAC
>CAYGQU010000536.1:0-564 GCA_964352045.1 uncultured Planctomycetaceae bacterium | reverse complement strand
TCTCAAGCCACCATACAAGCTGAGCAAGAACGCAAGGATGCCGCCTGGCAAGCGCTCACCATTTACGATGCCAAGCGAATCCAATTGCAAGAAGAACTCGAAAAGTCGAGCGTTTGGCTAACACAGCGGCGGCAAGAGATCGAAGCAATTGCAAGCGACACGCTCGCCATCGTTCAGGCCCGCAACCTGAAGCAAACCAGCTTCTCGCCAATTGATGTCAAAGCAACGATCTGCCAAATCGAAGCTTCCTCGGCAAGCCCCAAATCTTGTCAAGAAGCTCAGCAGGACTTGGTCGCTACGATCGAGTCGGCTCGTAGCCTGGGGGTATCGCTCTATTCGCAAAAACTACCCGCCCTGTTGGCCGGCCCGTTGCCGGCAGGTGTCTTTGCCGGATTAGCATCGACCTTCATGCCACTCATGGGCATGACACTCGGCTGGCAGAATCCGACGACATACGTCATAGCAACGGTCGGCTCGGTGGCAGGGGCGGTCTTAACGTTTGCCACGCTGGCCCCCCGATCTCGTAAAAACACAAAAGCTGGTTTCACAGCAATTGATATAGCC
>CAYGQU010000535.1:0-2248 GCA_964352045.1 uncultured Planctomycetaceae bacterium | reverse complement strand
AGTCAACACATTCAACGCTGTCGATCACGAGTCGGATGGGTTCGGCCCCCTGTTTTGATGGAACGGACGTCGGTTGGAAGGTGAAGGCGCGTGGCCAGGGGGACATGCCACGGACATGGTTCTTGATCTCCGCGGCGGAGCGGGTCCAGTCGATGAGGCCGTCGGCCTTTTCGAGGCGGGGGGCTTTAGTGGCCAAAGATTTGTCTTGCAGTGTCGGGCACGTCGAGCCATTTTCCAATTGGTTGACTACCGACAGGGTTAGCTCAGCACCTAGTTCCGAGAGCCGTGCTTCGAGTTCGCCAGCGGTTTCGCTTGGGTCGATGGCGACGACTTGCGTGCCAAGAATCGGGCCTGCATCAAGACCAGGGGTCATTTGAATCACGGTGTTACCTGTTTCGGTATCGCCGTTGAGGACGGCCCACTGAACGGGGGCTGCGCCTCGATAGCGTGGCAGTAGCGAGCCATGCAGGTTGATACCGCCATGTCGGGTGGTGGCGAGCGCCTCGGGCTTAAGGATTTCACCGAAGTCGCAAACAACTAACAAATCGGCTTGGTATTCAGCAAGCTTGGCGACCGACTCGGACAGTTTCGTGCTTTCGGGTCGCCAGATGGGCAAGCCAAGTTCTTTTGCTACGGCTACCATCGGCGGATCGGGCTCGCGACGTCGGCCACGCGGAGGGCGTGCGACAACGCACAGGACTTCATGACCGCTTGTGTGCAAAGCTCGCAGGCTTGGTACAGCAAACGGGCCGGTTCCCATCGCAATCAGACGCATCGTTAGGTCCGTTCTGCTTCGAGTTCGGCGATTCGTTTGGCGATCGCTTCATCGCTCGGCGCTTCGCCCGTCTGTTGGCGGCTCTTCCAATCGACTTCAAATTCGTAAAGCAAATCATCGACTTCTGCTTTGAACGAAGGAGTCAGTTTGTCAGTAAACATCACGCCATCGAGATGGTCTGTTTCGTGCAAAACGACTCGGGCGTGCATGCCATCGATCACTTCATCGATCTCATTACCATCGAGGTCGTAGCCTTGAACACGAATCGTCGTGTTTCTCGTCACGGGCCCATGCACATCGGGCAAGCTAAGGCAACCTTCGTCGTGATCCCCCTGGCCTTTGCCTTGTGAGATAACGGGATTGAGATAAACGCGTTCGAGCTCAGGTTTCTCGGGATCTCCTTCGACATTGATGACAAAGACCCGATAAGGGAGTCCCACCTGATTAGCCGCCAAGCCAATTCCCCGATGCTCGTACATGAGGTCAAACATTTCAGCAACCCAATCGCGCAGCTGCTGATCAACCTTCACGAGTGGCTTGGAGGCGTGCCGAAGAACGGGATGCGGGTAATGGACAACTTCAAGTGACAAGGTGCGGGGCTCCGGCTAAGGCTGATCGATAACTATATCAGAGCTAATAGTATAAGCCTTTGATACGAGGTTGTCCTGTGGGGTCAATCGAGTGGATCTCCTTTCTTGGTTGCTTGTCGTTGATTTCCAAAAAAAGTAGAACGCGGATGACGCGGATTTAACGGATGGTCATGGATCTATCTTCACGAGGGCGAAATGAATCGCTTCGAGAAGAGTTTTTATCAACTTGTGAAAGGAATCATAAAAAAGCGTTGTGGTTTAGTCTTTGCTCTCTCAGGCCATAGGCCTACAACAATAGAAGACGTAACTAATCTCTTGCCTAATAGATGCTAGCAATTCATTTTGCCAAGATCACCAGATCGCCGTGCTCGCTTGCCTGCTTGGATCGCCTCATCGGCGGTTCATGGGTCGGTGCTGCTGCTTGTGCTGTGGGTAGCGGGGACGCCTTCGGGCTCGGAAGAAGCGGAATCGTTTCGCGAGGTCGGCATCGTCCTACGCGAGCCGAGCCGTGAAGCAATTCAATTTGATCAGCCATTCGAGTCGCCCGCTGAGTTAGAAGAGGCGAGTAAACCCTCTTCGGTCGATCTGTCGGCCCTTATGCCAGCAGAGAATGAACCGAGCCCCTTTGCTGATTTGTTGGCTGAGCTAACCGCCGAGCCGACCGCTTCCGAAGGCCAACTAACGAATGCAAATGAATTGGCTAATGGTAGTTCGGGTGGTGGGAAACCCTTGCGTGAGGTGTTACCGGCGGGTGAAGTGCGTGTTTCGGTTTTTGGTGTGGAAGGAACGGGAACCCGATTCGTTTATGCCTTCGATCGTTCAATTAGCATGCGTGGCGCGCCGCTTGCCTCGGCCAAACGGCAGTTGGTTGCGAGCCTCGAAA
>CAYGQU010000534.1:0-2248 GCA_964352045.1 uncultured Planctomycetaceae bacterium | reverse complement strand
GTGCTTGGTGGGGGATAGCCGATATTGGTTTTGTTGGTGGCAGCTTTGGCGATCGGGGTGGACAAAACATGATCGAATCGGCCGCTTATGGTGTTGCAACCTGCTTTGGTCCCAATACGCGCAACTTTCGTGATATCGTTTCCGCCTTATTAGCAGCCGACGGGGCAAGGGTTGTGCAAACGCCGGCCGAGTTGGAAGCGTTTGTCACAGCTTGTTTGAGAATGCCTTGCGAAGCCGAAGCCCTGGGGCTTCGGGCCAAGCAGTTTGTCGTCGAGCAACTTGGTGCCACCGAGCGAACCGCTGACATGCTTGATGCAATTTCAGGATACACTCCGCGTTTCGTCGAGCAGCCCAAGAACCTGCCAAGCGATCTTAGCAAAATGCCACAGCAGCGTGCTGCTTAGACTTTTTGGGGCTACATCTCGTAACCAAATCGCATTGCATAAGCACGCCAGTTTTTACGAACGGTCTCTTTAATCTCTTCGGGCAGTTCGTATCGATTGGTTTTGTAATCTTTTTGTTCAGCAAGGAAGGCGTCTATTTTGGGCTCGGCATTTTCAAAACCTTTGAGCCCTAACTGGTCGTAGATGCCGCGTAGTTCGCCTTTGGTGTCGGCAACCAAATCCTCATACCGCAGTTCGGTATAATTCTCTTTTGGTATCAAAGGCATATCACGCTCGAACGCTTCGTACATGGTCGTGAGATTGTTGAGCACGGTCTCTTCGATCCAGTCGTGTCGCGTCACAGCGCCTTGCATCCCCTGGACATCGCTAAGCGATTTCCAAAGCCTAACAGTCGAGGGAAACAACACCATCGGATCGCGTGCAATGTGAACGAACTTGGCATCGGGAAAGATTTCGAGAATGGTTTTGATGCGTGCCGTATGGGGGGGAGATTTCAGCACTACTCGACCTTGCCTGAACAAAGAGATCGCTGAAACGAAACGTCGTAGTGCTTGTTTCCAACGCTCGCGTTCAGCCGGAGAGATTTTTTCGAGCGTTAGCCATTCTTCTTCCACGGGGCCATGCTTCGGAAAAGCCCATGAACGGTAAAACGTAGGTATGCCAAGGCTACAGAGAGCAAACTCATCTTCTTGCGGCCGTTCCCAACCGGTGGCGACATTGTCCATAGGACGTCTTTTAGGCAGCAACCAAGGGGTTAGCGGCGTGACCCATTTCTCGGTGACGAGAAAGTGGTGAGGACAAAAGCATTCGTAAGTTGTTGGATAAGTATTCTTAGGATCGCGAATCAGAAGCTCGTGCAGCAGAGTCGTTCCCGATCGCCAGTGGCCAAGCACAAATAAGGGGGGTGTTTCGGGCCGAGCGTTGTCGATTCTTTTGCCATGCAATGTTTGCTGGATTAGGCCACCAATCTGGTGGCTAATGCTTGAAGCGAAAGCCGTCGAAAGGCTAATCACACCACGGGGCGAGACGCGAAACCCATTACGCCAAGCAAGCCTAAACAAGTCGGCAGGGAGCATGCCGTGCCAAAACTTAGGGTTGATGATTCCCCCCTTATGAATCGGCTGATCGCCGAAGACTTGCGGTTTTTCTTTCGTTGCTTCCGGATTTGTCATGCGATGAAAAAGGGGCGTCGTTGGCTGTTACGGTTGATTCTCTTGTGCAGCATGGCCATGCACGGCCCGCCGAAACTAAAGTTTAACAAGAACCGAGCTTGGCGATACTACCGTGAATCGCTTGATTCAGGGTAAATGAGAGAAATCGCCCAACGGTACATCGCGTAATTTTGCTGTAACACGCTGTTCGTATTTTTGGTCCGATCTTGCAAAGAACCAGATACCGAAGATCACAAAAGCAAGAAAACCGGTGCCGAAGATCCCCATTGCCAAGCCAGGACGATATGTAGAGGCGTCGGGCACAGCGATTGGAATTGGTGATCGGCCCAATAAGAGTGGAGCAAATCGTCGGGCATCGACAAGAGATTTGGTTTCGGCCGAAGTCTCTCGATTGCGTGAACGATAAGCCCACTGTTTGAAGAAAAAACCAACCAGCCTAGCAGGTAGACGAATTGATTCCCCAACCGGAAAGCCATTGGGCAAATCGGTCATACAAAAAACAAGCGGCAAATTCTGCGAATCTTCGGGAAAGAGTTCGAGTTCGTAATAATGGTCAATTGTTTGATCAGGTACCTCGATGCGAACAACACGCCGAACAATTCCATCAAACGAAAGCAATTCTCCCCGTAGCTCAGCAGCATCGCCAAACAAAAGAGGGGCTGAGTATCGGTT
>CAYGQU010000533.1:0-2248 GCA_964352045.1 uncultured Planctomycetaceae bacterium | reverse complement strand
GGGGTCGGTCGGGCGATCGCATTTTGCTCGTCAGCACCCGACCCGCTGGTTGTAGCACAAATTTTACGACCATTACTAATCAGGCGAGTGGATCGGAACGCGTCTCAACCGATTGTCGAGGACAATGGATTGATCATGATCCTATCGCCATGCTGGGTACGCTTGATCCTTCGATTCCGACGGTTGTTTATGTCCATGGAAATCAAATTGATTCATGCACAGCTCGGCAACGTGGGATGGATGTCTATCGTTGTCTGACGCGTGCAGCTTGTGATGATCGTTCGATACAATTTGTGATTTTTTCATGGAGCGCCACGAAAGTTCCTGGATTGCTGCGAGATTACCGAGAAAAAGCGGCCCGTACACGACCGGTTGCGGCTCAACTCGCTTGGCTAGTGAATCGGCTTCCAAGTGGTTCGCAAGTAGGATTGCTTGGTTATAGTTATGGTGCTCGCGTTTCAAGCGGTGCGGCACATCTTTTGGCGGGTGGATCACTCAGTGGGATCGCAATGCAAGAAGCCAGAACGGAACACTCACTGCGAGCAGTTTTCTTGGCTGCCGCGGAAGATGCGTGCTGGTTGGCTCCATATCGTTATCACGGCAAAGCAATGGATGAGATTGATACACTGTTGGTAACAACCAACATGCAAGATCCCGCCATGCGGTTTTTTAAGTACCTTTCTAAGACGAGTAATCCTAAAGCCCTGGGAGGGGTTGGGGCTCGAGGGCTTAGTTCGGATACGGCTGCAAGGATCATGACTTGTAACGTCAGTCGATCCGTAGGCAAGAGCCACGATTTGTATCGTTACATGTCAGCTCCAGGGCTAATGCGATCTGCATGGCAGCGGCTAACTTTTGCTGATTCTAATGGAGCATTGACTCCGAGCGTGGCAAATTTGCCCGAATCAGGGAGCAGCCTTAGTCTTGCAGCAAAGTAAAGGCAACCGGGCCACCTATTTTTTGGACCCGATTATGAATTGGACCCTTTCCTAGGCCAACGATGAGGACGATATTGGTATGTTGTAAGAAGATTCAATAAACCTTCTTTCTTGCAAAAATTACCAACATCCTTGCCCTGATTCGGATCAACTAACCATTGTTAGATGGGCTAGTGTGAGTTGATATCGCTCAGGGCTAACCGAGTTTCTAATCGATGGCTACGCATCAAGCATACTTCAATGGCAAGTGGGTTCCCGACAAGGGGCTTGGCATGCCGATCAACGATCTTGGTTTTGTCTTGGGGGCGACTGTCTCCGAGCGCCTGCGGACTTTCCGCGGTCGCGTGTGGCGTCAAGCTGAGCATCATCGTCGGCTAAGAAACTCGGCTGAACTGATTGGACTTGATCCGGCTGTGGCAGATGAGTTGGATGCTGCGATCACACAATTCAGCAAACGCCACGAACCACTACGCCTGTCAGGTGATGATTGGGCCATTGTCGCGCTGGCAACGCCTGGTGATGGGCACACGCCCACACTGTGTGTACATGGCTTTCCCCTTCCGTTTTGGAATTGGGCATCTCTTTTTGAAACAGGGGTTCGATTGCAGGTTACTGACATAATACAAACACCCAGCGTCTGTTGGCCGACCGAATTAAAGTGCCGAAGTCGAATGCACTATTATCTTGCTGACCAAAAGGCAAGAGAGCAGGAGCCTGGAGCAAGAGCTTTGATGCTCGATCAAGAAGGTCATGTTTGCGAAGCCTCTACGGCTAACTTGGTGATTTATCGTGAAAAAGAGGGAATCATTTCTCCACCGGCCGAGCGTATTTTGCCAGGTGTAAGTATCGGCGTGCTGCGCAATCTAGCCGAAGCAAGGAACATCCCCTTTGTCGAAGCCGATCTTACTCTAGCATAGGTTCAGCAAGCCGATGAAGTTTGGATCACCGGCACTTCCATTTGCTTGCAGCCGGTTGTCAGTTGCCATGGTGTCAGCATTGGTAACGGAAAGCCAGGCCCCGTTTATCGTCGTTTTTTGGCGGCTTGGAACGATCTTGTTGGTCTTGATATTGCCGGTCAAGCGGTAGAACGCGCTGCGATTCATGCCGAAGCGGACCACTGATTGCCAATCGACACATGGTAATTTTTGCTGTGTTACCTGTGTCAACGTAATTAGTTCCAAGACTACCAGTAGCAGCCGCCTTCGATTTTTGTGAAAGTCTCAGGCCGTTCCCGACTGTCAGGTCGAACCCAGTCTTCATTGAAATACAGGCTGTCGTTGGGCATTGCTTCCCATCCCTGCCCCAAGATT
>CAYGQU010000532.1:0-2259 GCA_964352045.1 uncultured Planctomycetaceae bacterium | reverse complement strand
TCCTTAGTAGCATCACGTTACTAACGTTCTCGGGCTGCGCTTCACTATTGTTAAGCTCCACTTCGGAGCCTGCTGAAAAGCTAGAGCAATTGACCGAAGAGACATCGACTCCCTACCTATCAAAATACGCTCACCCTTATGGCTTGAGCTACGAAAAAGTTGAATCCGTGGGCTTGGTTACTGGCCTCGATGGAACGGGCGAAGACCCTGCTCCAACGCCACAACGTGCCGCGATGCTCGATGACATGAGCCGACGTAAAGTACCTAAGCCGAATCAAGTACTCGCTTCGATGGATACGGCATTGGTCTTAGTCCGAGCCTATTTGAAACCAGGCATACGAAAGGGTGATCGCTTCGATGTCGAGGTTCGTACTCCAACACGCAGCAAAGCAGAAAGTTTGCGAGGTGGCTGGGTTCTTGAAACAAGACTTACTCAACTAGCCGCTTTAGGTGGACAAATTCGCGAAGGGCATGTCTTGGCATTGGCCGAGGGGCCTGTGCTGGTTGATCCCTCCGCTGACGACGCGGGCGATACCGCAGCAGCAACGACTGGCCGAATTCTTGGTGGTGGAGTTGCTCTGAAGGATCGGCACCTTGGTTTAGTCGTTAGCAGCGAACATAGCTCGGTCCGCATGTCGACTTCGATTGCCAAAGCAATCAATGAACGATTCCATCGGTACGAGGCAGGCCAAAAGATGGGCGTTGCCGAAGCGAAAACTGACGAAAGGATCGAGTTGTGGGTTCACGACCGTTACCGCGACAATATTACCCGTTATGTTCGAGTCATCCGCAACCTCCCTTTGCGTGAAACCCCTGCTGAAAAACAAGATCGACTTGTGCTGCTGGGAAACCAATTGCTTGATCCGCTCATGGCTTCAAAAGCAGCACTGCGTCTTGAAGCAATCGGCGACGATCAAGCGATCGAACGCTTGCTAGTAGGAATCAAATCGGATGATCCTGAAGTGAAATTTTATTCTGCCGAAGCGCTGGCGTATCTCGACGAAACCTCAGGCGTAAAAGCCCTGGCCGATGCCGCTCGTGAGGAGCCAGCATTTCGGGCCCATGCCCTTGCGGCGTTGAGCGCTATGGACGATGTCATCGCTTACGATTCGCTCCGTAGTTTGCTATCGAGCAAAAGCGCCGAAACAAGATATGGTGCCTTCCGAGCGTTGCGAGCAATGAACGAAAGTGATCCGATGATTCGTGGCGAACGCCTCGGAGGCCATTTCAGCTACCATGTGCTCGATGTCGAAGGGCCTGAGATGATCCATGCCACGATCAGTGGTCGCCCTGAACTAGTACTTTACGGCACCGAACAACGATTCGAATTACCTTTAGTCCTTGATGCGGGCAGAGATATTTTGGTGAATGGCCTCACCGGCGACGAAGTCGTCGTGAGCAAATTCACGCCGGGCGACGCGTCGCAGAAACGGACCGTATCGAACAAAGTGGACGAAGTGATTCGAGCCATTGTCGAACTGGGTGGCAATTATCCTGATGTGGTGCAAGCTATTCAGGAAGCCAAGAGAGATGGAGCCCTAGCTTCGCGATTCCGGGTCGATGCGATACCAACGTCGGGCCGCGAATATGGTCGTGACGATATGCTCCGCGATGAAAGTGAAGAAGACTCTGAGGCCGAGGAAAGCGAATCGTATCACGTTACGGCACCCATGCCAGATTTATTCTCGACAAAACATTCCGAGTAACGCTACCAACTCTTCAATCTATATCGTTAGGTAGCCTCGGTTGCCTTTTTCCGTTTCCCGTTCGTTTCCCCCCTTATTAGACTGATGCTCAAGTCGCTGGAACTCGCCGGCTTCAAGAGCTTCGCCGATAAAACCCGGCTGGAGTTCCCGGCAGGGGTTACGGTTGTAGTTGGACCAAATGGGTCGGGGAAATCGAACGTAGTTGACGCAATCAAATGGGTTCTCGGCTCGCAAAGCCCGCGCAGCTTGCGTGGCAAGGAGATGACCGACGTCATATTCAATGGCTCGGGATCACGCGGGCCGCAGAATGTTGCCGAAGTTACGCTCGCATTTGAAAACCCCGAGGTAAACGATTCAGGGGGTCGGCTTTTCGATTTGAACGAACCCGAGGTTCGTTTTACACGCCGAGTTTATCGTAGCGGCGAGGGGGAATATCTCATCAATGGGCATCAAAGTCGATTGCGAGATTTTCGCGAGCTGCTGGCTGGAACGGGTGTCGGGGCCGATGGCTACAGTATTATTGAACAGGGCAAAGTCGATGCGGCTCTTCAAG
>CAYGQU010000531.1:0-2268 GCA_964352045.1 uncultured Planctomycetaceae bacterium | reverse complement strand
CTTTTTGCTGCCGCCGGCAGCAGCCCGAGCGGCTAACAGATTCAGTGCTTCGTTAAACGAAAGCTCTTCAGGGCTTGTTCCCTTGGGAAGCGAAGCGTTGGTTTCACCATCGGTAACATACGGGCCGTAACGGCCGTCAAGAAGCTGAACAGCTCCTTCGGTGACGGGTGATTTTTCCTCAAACACCTTGAGCGGAGGCTTCGCAGCAGCTCGGCCCCGCCCTTTTGGCTTGGGCTGATTCAGCAATTCGATCGCTTGATCGAGTGTAACGTCAAGCGGCGAAACATCGGCTGGCAAAGAGCGTGTTTCCGCTTCGCATTTCACATACGGACCATACCGACCGTTATAAGCTGTGATGACCCCTTCGAGTTTGGGATGCACGCCTAATTCTCTTGGAAGAGAAAGGAGCTTTAACGCTGTCTCGAAGGTAATTTCTTCAGGATTCATTCCTTTGAGCAGCGACGCATTCTTCGGCTTCTCTTCATCTTCCATCGTGCCGAGTTGAATGTAAGGCCCAAAGCGACCAACCTTCAGATAGACTGGTTTATCCGTCACGGGATCGGTGCCGAGTGGCTCTTCGGCTTTGGCAGCTTGAGCCAATAGCTCAAGGGCGTAATCCATTTTTACTTCGTCGGGAGGTAGCTCTTCGGGAAGCGAAGCAGTCTTCTCCCCTTTTTCAACAAAGGGTGAGTAGCGACCTACCCGAACATGAACCTCTTCTCCATCTTCCGCAACGCCAACCAAGATGCGGCTGATCGAACGGGCGTCGATCTCTTCAACCTTGTTTTCAAGCTGCGTCTTAAGCCCTGGCTTACCATTACCGAAGTAAAAATTCTTGAGGTAATCCAGATGCCCCTGTTCGCCCCGACTGATCGCGTCGAGATCATCTTCCATTTGGGCAGTGAATTCGTAATCGACCAACGCAGCGAGATGATCTTCAAGCAACTTAACGACCGAGAAAGCAACCCAAGTTGGTACTAACGCCCCCCCTTTCTTGAACACATAGTTGCGAGCCAAAATTGTGTCGATAATTGATGCGTAGGTACTCGGACGTCCAATTCCTTTTTCTTCCAGCGCCTTGGTGAGTGCTGCTTCGCTGAATCGGCTTGGAGCTTGCGTCGTATGGTCCTTGGCGGTTAACTCAAGGCATTTGAGTTGCTCGCCGACTTCGACCGCGGGCAATGCCTTTTCTTGGTCGGCTAGCTGAGCGTTCGGATCGTCGGAACCCTCGACGTAGGCACGCAAATACCCGGGGAAGTCAATCGTCTTACCACTTACGTTAAACGTGCATCCTTCTCCTTCGATTACAATCACCATGCGACGACCACGGGCATCTTCCATTTGGCTGGCGATGGTTCGCTTCCAAATCATGTCGAAGATTTTGAATTCATCCGCATTGAGCTTTGCTTGCAGCAACGCAGGAACCTCGAAAGGCGTACCAGCCGGTCGGATTGCCTCGTGTGCTTCTTGGGCATTCTTTACTTTACCCGAATAGTTTCTTGGTGCCGCAGGCAAGTACTCCTTGCCATACTCATCGCCTACGAGCTTGCGTGCTTCCTCTACCGCTAATGTTGACAGATTCGTCGAGTCAGTACGCATATAGGTAATATGCCCATTTTCGTACAAACCTTGTGCGACTTGCATTGTCCGGCGTGCAGTGAAACCAAGCTTACGGTTCGCTTCCTGCTGGAGCGTACTGGTCGTAAACGGAGCATACGGTTTGGTGCTGTAGGGTTTCTCTTCCACACTTGCGACGCGAAATTCGCCCGTAGCAAGCTTGTCGGCCAAGGCTTGCGCTGCGGGGCCATCCATTAGGAGCAAATCTTGATTCTTTAGTTTGCCCGTATTTTGGTCAAAGTCTTTACCCGAAGGGAGCTTCTTGCCATCGACTGTGACAAGTGTTGTTTCTAATTTTTGAACTTCATCATTCAGCTTGCAAAACGTACCAAGCAAATCCCACCATGTGGCCGCAACAAACGCCATCCGCTCGCGTTCCCTGGCTACGATCATTCGAACCGCTACGCTCTGCACGCGACCAGCCGATAGCTTTGGCCGAACTTTCCGCCACAGGAGTGGTGAAACTTCGTAGCCGTACAAGCGATCAAGAATACGTCGCGTTTCTTGCGCCTTGACCATGCCATCATCGACATCACGGGGCGAGGCGAGTGCTGCTTGAATCGCATCTTTCGTGATTTCGTTGAAGACAAGACGATGTACGGGCACCTTGGGCTTAAGGATTTCAAGCAAGTGCCAACTGATCGCTTCCCC
>CAYGQU010000530.1:0-2278 GCA_964352045.1 uncultured Planctomycetaceae bacterium | reverse complement strand
GGCCATCACAAGCTGCCAAGTCGAACTAGCGGTTTCTAGTATGCTCTGCTGGGGTGCCCACCAAACGTAAAATAAA
Organism: uncultured Planctomycetaceae bacterium; assembly: GCA_964352045.1. GTDB lineage: Bacteria > Planctomycetota > Planctomycetia > Pirellulales > Lacipirellulaceae > CAYGQU01. The sequence continues at coordinate 2,202 of CAYGQU010000530.1, read as the reverse complement.
TTACTTATGGTCGTCACGCCAATAAGCAGCAACAAAGGCTGAAAGGGAATTTCGATGCCGAGCGGACCACTAACAAACGAGATTGTGACTAACTGTCCAACGACAGCTACCCAACGCAGTTTGGCAAACCAATTGGCATTGATTGCCAAACGCGAAGCGCGATCGGCTGGCATGGAGAGTGAAACGGGGGAAGGTTGGATCATGGCTCACTTACTTTTTCTGCGAAATTGCTCTCGGTTTTTCTGCGAAACCACTCAGGCTTTTTCTACGAATCCGCTTTGTTTCATGAGGATTTCATTGGCCTCGATACAGGATGGCCCCAAGCAAGATGCATCTTCCTATGGTAGTTTGTAAGCCCACGTGGAGGACAGTGTGGGAACGGCAGGTTTTCTTACCTGCTGCTTCAATGATAAATTCCCTATCGTTTACCTTTTAAGACGTAAGCCTAAGAATCCGATGTCTGAACCGGTTGCAAAAAGTATCGCCGTTGTGGGTGGGGGCATGAGTGGCCTCGTCGCAGCCCGCCAGCTTTGTCAAGCAGGAAGAAACGTAACCCTCTTTGATAAAGGACGTGGAATCGGGGGCCGGATGTCGGTTCGCCACACCGAAAACAACTCGCTTACGTTCGACCATGGCGCCCAATACTTCACCGCCAAAAGCGATTCATTTGCCAAACAGGTGGCCGCCTGGGAGCAAGCTGGTTCGGTAGCCGAATGGTCGGTTCGTTTTCGTAAAATCACTTGCGACCCGTCGGGCGCGATCATGACAAGCGAAGAACCAATCGAGGCTAAGCGCTACGTCGGCACACCCGGCATGAATGCCCCGCTCAAGCAACTTGCGAGCGACGTCCAATCCTTGGGCGGATTGATCGCGACTAAAACGCGCGTCGCCTCGCTTAAAAAAATCGAAAACCGATGGCGGCTGGCAACCGACCACGGCGAAGAGATTGGCGATTTTGATTCGGTCATTGTTTCGGCTCCCGCGCCGCAAGCAGCTGAATTGATTACTGCCAGCCCCGCTCTGGCCAACGCCGCAAAGTCAGTCAAGATGTCTGGCTGTTGGGCGCTGATGCTGGCATTTAATTCAAAGCTACCCACCGATTTTGAAGCGGCCTGGATCGAAGCGACGAGCGTTCGACAACCGTTAGCCTGGGTTGCCAATAATGGCTCGAAGCCTCAACGTAGCACCGGTTCTTCAGAAGGTTCTAGCTGGGTACTGCACAGCGATCCCACTTGGGCTGCCGAACGGTTTGAACTCGATACGACCGAAGTCGCGAAAGAAATGCTCGCGGCATTTGCAAAACTCATCGGAACGGAACTTCCCAAGACGCGTTACCTAGCAGCCCACCGCTGGCGTTATGCCTTACCAAAACCGTTGTCAGAAGCAGCAATTATTGACCAAGAGCGATCGCTGTATGCCTGTGGCGATTGGTGTGGTGGTCCACGCGTCGAGGGGGCGTATTTGAGTGGGCTTGCCGTTGCCGATGCGGTGCTTGAAGAAAACTGACGAGAGCCATCACTCGAGCCCGATCACTTCTTAATGGATTCAGGCAAGTCATCCCCCTCTTTAACGAATTGCATGGAGACCGAGTTGACGCAATGTCGTGTATTCTTGGCGGTCATCCGTTCTCCTTCAAAGACATGACCGAGATGGCCGTCGCAGTTTTGGCAGAGAATTTCTACACGGTGACCGTCGGCATCCGTCTCGCGTCGAACAGCGCCGGGGATTTCGTCATCGAAACTGGGCCAACCACAGCCCGAGTGAAATTTGTGCTCTGACTGATAGAGCGGGGCGTTGCAGCGGCGGCAAAGGTAGGTTCCTGCCGCTTCGTTGTTGGTCAGCTTGCCACTGCCGGGTCGTTCGGTTCCCTTATGCAAAATAACCCTTTGCTCTTCTGCGTTGAGTTGGTTGTATTCCATTATTCGTTTTCTCCTTAGAAAAAGTCCTCAGTCTATGGGCCCAACTTTCTAGAGCGATTGTCTTGCCGAGCCATTTGTAAGAATTTGTTGCTTTTGCAAACTCGGTTGAGTACGAGAGTCGCTGTCATCTATGGGGGGGGATTAACTATCACGACGGTTCTCCAATCATAGAAAAACCAACTGCGCAGAAAAAACCCCGAGCAGGTCCCACCTACTCAGGGTTCAATTCATCTTAAGGTGTCAATCAAGGTTGCGCCGCCCTAATGTAGCTGTCAGTCAGGGG
>CAYGQU010000529.1:1499-2305 GCA_964352045.1 uncultured Planctomycetaceae bacterium | reverse complement strand
GGCTACCACTGCGAAGCTAGCAGTGCTAACTCCTGTTTTGACCAAGCCGTATAGGTGTTAGATAGTATTGTAGTTGTTAATGCATATTGATCAATCGAGTAGCCTGTGATTCGTTCCAAGCTGTCAGCGATCTCATCGGTTAATTAAATTATAGCCTACGAATTGCTGGCTGTGTGCCACCATGGCAGTATATCGTCTAGCGAGCAAGAGAGCATGAGCATGGCGTCGGCATTACCAGGTAATTTTGCTTGCATTATAAGGAAATCTATTGGCGGAGATTCCACTGGATGGAATCACAATAATCTGATAATGAGGTCTCGGTCAACGGAAAATTTTGCTGCTTATTGCCCCCTCAACTAGAAAATCATGTTTCTTCCCTTTCCTAGGATTTTGTTTCGCTCTTTGGCTTTCGCATCGGCGTTTGCCATGGTTATGTTTCTAGGGCCAATCGAGGGACTCCATTCCGAGGCGGCAGCGCAAACGACCAAGGAATCGGCAACTTTTCGTGAACGGCTTATCGCCGGGCTTCAGGTCCGACGACCAAGTGAATTTGCCTTTATTGATGCCGTGATCGATACGGTCGATCGGGGAGAATTACCCCAACGTTTGGTTGATCGGTTTTTCTTTTGGGCCCGGAGCCGACCGGCAACAAGCCTTGCCACCGCGCGGCCGATTATCTATTTCGAGCAGGGGCTGACGATTCAGGCGAAAAAGCTGAAAATCGTGATCGCACCGACACCTCCCCCGACGACTGCCCCCTGATGGCGGGTCGAACGAACCGGTTGTAAAAATCGACAGGATAAATC
>CAYGQU010000529.1:0-1489 GCA_964352045.1 uncultured Planctomycetaceae bacterium | reverse complement strand
GATAAATCGGTTCTAAAGGGCAGTGGTGAGCAAAGCTGATTTCCGCTAGAATGCTGAGTTCCCGTTAGAGGGCCCAGATTCCGGGTCATTGCGGAAAACGTTAGCTAACTCTCCCCGATTCTTTCCCGCTGTAAATGCTGAGGTAAATGATGGCCCGCAAAGTCAAGAGCCGTAAAGACCTGCGAGCTGAGGCTGAAGCTGCCGAAGCAATTGAAAAAGCAGACGAAAAGGCTGGCAAAAAGAAAAAAGCTGCCAAGAAGAAGACCCCCGCGAAGCGAAAGTCGCGTGCCAAGGCAGCGGCCGAGGTTCGTCTCAAGGCGTTCTGGGGCGTTTTCAACCAATCACTAAAGCGAATCGCACTCTACGATTACAGCCAGAAGAAGGAAGCCTTGAAAAAGGCTGAGGAACTAACCGCCAAAGGAAAGTCACCTCACTTCGTCCAGCCAGTGAAAGAAATCATCGAAGAAGCTTGATGCTGGTTGATCTTCTTACACTTATTTGACATGTCTTTTTTGCTCAGTAACAGCAGTTGGCTTGGGATTTAGAAAGCCAAATTGGCTAACCGAGGATGGCCTGCACCCGCTCGAGCGTTTTCGGCTCGTTGTATTCGAGCTTACCAAAGCCATAGACGGCGCCTTCGGCAATCGCCGCATTTTGGTGCTCTGCATAGTTTGTGATGAGCATCACCGGTACCTCTTTCGTTACTGGATCAGCTTTTATTAGCTTGATTATCTCTAGGCCATCCGAGTAGTCTTCGTCGAGCTTTCGGTTGATTACCACCAAATCATAGGGTTTGGCATGGAGCTGCTGCATAGTGTCTGCCGGAAGCTTAGCGCGACCCATTTCGACATCAAAGTGCTTGGTAAAAAATTGGGTAATAGCTGCGTGGTCGGGATTGCAGTTGCCAACGTCGAGGACTCGTTTTTTCATATTGTTGTCTGCTGAAACCTATTCGGATTCTGAGGTATTTTCTTCGCTCTTGGGCGCTTCGATCGCGAAGAGGTGGGTACGGTTCGAGATATAGAGTACGTTGTTGGCGATGATTGGAGTCGAGTAAACGCTGTTCCCCATGTTGATCTCGCCTAACGCTGGTACGGGATCGCCCCCATCAAGGTTCATCGCGACGGCTGGGTCGGCTGAATGGCGGAAGATTGCGACGTCGCCATCCTCGTCACCGATGTAAACTTTCCCCTCGACAATCAACGGCGAACCCCAAGCGGCAGCAAACATGTCGTAAGACCAATGAACCTTGCCCGTTTTAGCGTTAAGGCAATGGAAAATACCACTGAAGTCAGCGATATAAAGAATTCCATCTTTAATGGCGACGGTGCCACAGCTGCGGTGCATAGTTTCAAGATAGTCGTCAATTTCGCCATCGTTGTTGGAGTCTTCTTCACTAAAGTGCCAGACCGCAGCTGAGTTGGGGTTCGATCGAGCTAAATCACCGACATCAGGATCAACTGCTTGTAATCGTTTGGCTGCAATGGGC
>CAYGQU010000528.1:0-2311 GCA_964352045.1 uncultured Planctomycetaceae bacterium | reverse complement strand
GAAGCTGGTTTGGAAGTGGGTGACGTGATCCTCGCCTCCAACGGTCAAATGTTCCAATACGCACGTGACAACCAAGAGGGCGTTCGCATGCTACAAAACTCCGTCAGCTCAGGTGGGGGTGCCATTCCAACTGCAACAGGTGTTTCTACCCGTGTTGTTGGATACGTTGTTCCGCAAGGACCGACCGCTAACTTAACTGTGCTTGACTCTCGAACGGGTCAAAACACGATGGTACAAGTCCAACCACAACAACTGGGCAGCATCGGCGGCCCCGTACCAACCGCCTTGGCCAACTAAATCACCAAAGCGTTAATCATAATAAGAAGCATTTAAAATAGAGATAAGAAAAGCGACGCAAGCCAATTGGCTTGCGTCGCTTTTTTAGTTTCCAACAAATCATCGGACATGACTTAGGCATGCCCCGCTTGTTCAGTTGCTTTTGCTACACGTTCGATGCCAACCATAAAGGCAGCGGTTCTTAAAGGTAGGGATTTCTCATTTGCCAGATCCCAAACGCCGTTAAATGCTTCGGTCATTTTCCGTTCAAGTTCGCCTCGAACCCGATCCAATGTCCATTGATAAAACTGTCGGTTCTGGACCCACTCGAAGTAGCTCACCGTCACGCCCCCCGCATTGGCCAAAATATCGGGCAAGACGATCACGTCGCGCTCAAACAATTTTTTATCAGCATCGGGAGTGATCGGTGCATTTGCCGCTTCGATGATGACAGGAGCTTTCACTTGATCGACATTATCTTCGTTAATAACTCCCCCAATGGCGGCAGGAATCAGAACATCGACTTCGAGTTCAAGCAGTTCCTCGCCCGGAATGATTTTTCCTTTGCCATATCCTTCAAGCCGATTTCCATTTTTGTTGACATAGCGAAGTGCTTCGTAAACATCGATCCCCTCAGGATCGTAGAGGGCACAGGTATGATCACTAATCGCTATGACTTTGCACTCGGCATCGCTAAGGAACTTAGCCGCATGTGAACCGACGTTACCGAAACCTTGAATGGCAACCTTGGCACCGGGAACTTTGCGACCCAAACGGCCCAAGATTTTTATGGTTAACAAACCTACGCCCCGACCTGTTGCTTCTTCGCGACCAGGAATGCCGTAGTGTTCGACTGGCTTACCCGTCACCACGCCTGGGGCAAATCCATAGTACTTGCTGTATTGATTCATAAACCAAGCCATCTCGTTGTGGCCGGTTCCCATGTCGGGGGCGGGTATGTCGCTATCGGGGCCAATGACTTGATGAATTTTATCGACAAATTTTCGTGTAAGTCGTTCTTTTTCAAGTGGGCTAAGCGACCGAGATTCGACCGAGATCCCTCCTTTGGCACCTCCATAGGGAATATCAACGACTGCTGTCTTCCAAGACATCAGCGACGCAAGACCACGCACTTCATCTAGATCGACATGATGGTGATAGCGAAGCCCCCCCTTCATCGGACCCCTTGCACTGTTGTGTTGTACCCGATAGCCAATCAACGTTTCCAACTTGCCATTGTCACGTAGCAACGGCAACTGAACCGTCAATTCGCGTTCAGGCGTAATGAGCAGCGTCCGCATCTGATCTTCCATCCCCAACTGGTCGGCAGCCTCGTGGAAGTACATTTGAACCGCTTCAAAAGCTTTCATATCGTTTCGCTTGTTGGGTAACGCAGAAGGTAATATCGCAGCGGAAGAGACTGTGGCAGATGCCTGAGGCTTATCGGACAGATTCACCGAATCCGTTTTGATAGCAGAGATTGGGAGTGGAAGCGATCCCTCGCTCGTGAAACCAGCAGGTGTCAATCGACTCGTTTCCGAGCTGGATGATAGGCTCATTGGATTCTGATCATTGGTAAAATGGTTGGTTACCTACAGGAAATTCGTCCTAGATCGAGGCAAATCATCAGGTTTCTTGGGCTAGCATCATGGTCGAAAAAGTATTTCAAACGTAATATGAAGTAATGAATTCAGCCAAGTATCAACGACCGCTTGTTCGAGATAATCTGCTACGAATTAAGCTATTAAAGCTTACCTCATGTTTATTCCCGATTAGTGTTATTGGAGTCTTCTTTGCGGGTAGCCTGCTACTCACCGGCTGTGGTTCCTCTGAATCGGCGACTTCGAAGCCGAAAACTTCGGCAGGAGAATCGTCAGTATCAGCAAATTTTGACAATAATTCAGCTTCACCAAGATCGGCCAAGGGGGCTCCACGGCAGCCTGATAGCTCTAATACGCAAACAATGGCAGAAGGGTTGATTGCCGATGATGGCAAAACTCTGTGGGCTCGACCTACTAAAGGGCCTCCGCTCGAT
>CAYGQU010000527.1:0-2311 GCA_964352045.1 uncultured Planctomycetaceae bacterium | reverse complement strand
GCCGACGATCCCGCCGCCATCGTTTTCACCTCCGGCAGCACTGGCCCTCCAAAGGGAGTGTTGTACCGACATGAAACTTTCGTCACCCAGGCGAACGAAATCCAAACTCAATATGGTTTGTCTGCCGGTGCGTTTGACTTAGCTTGCTTTCCGCTGTTTGGTCTGTTCAATGTTGCTTGTGGCGTAACGACTATTTTCCCTGATATGGACTTCTCTCGCCCCGCTGCATGCGATCCGAAAAAACTAATCCAAGCGGCCAATCATTGGAAATGCAGCCAAGCGTTTGCCTCACCTGCCGTTTGGGACAAGCTGAGCCGTTACTGCGAAGCAACGGGTGAGCGGATCCCCACTTTGCGAAACGTCTTTTCGTGTGGCGCACCCGTCCCAGCAAGCGTGATGCAACGAACCCTCTCGGCTGTCCATCCTGAAGCGAAGATGCACACCCCCTACGGTGCAAGCGAGTCGCTGCCCGTTGCCACGATCGAAGCGGCCGAGGTCATTTCCGATACCGCCACGCAGACCGACCACGGGGCAGGCGTTTGTGTCGGCAGAAGGTTCGACACAATCGACTGGCGGATCATCCGCATCACCGACGAGCCGATTACCTCAATCGACCAAACGGAAGAGTTGCCCTTGGGTGAGATTGGCGAACTCATCGTTCGAGGTCCACAGATTAGCCATGCCTACTTTACTTTAACGGCCGATGCCGATCAGCATAACCAACTCGCTAAGATTGCCGATGGCGATTCCATTTGGCACCGAATCGGAGACGTCGGTTACTTCGACCGAACAAGCCACGACGGACGACGTCGTTTCTGGTATTGTGGTCGCAAGTCGCAACGCGTCGTGACGAACCAGACAACACTTTATACTGAGTGCGTTGAACAGCTAGCCAACACCGCCGAAGGAGTCAAGCGAACAGCGCTGGTTGGCATCGGCCGGCGTGGTAAGCAGCAGCCGGTGCTGATCGTTGAACAGGAAGCCGGATCCTTATTCACGGAGACCGAACTACGCGATTCCCTCGCCTCATTACTTGGCAAGTACCCGTGCAGCGAGGCGATAAAGACGTTCCTTTTTTACCCTCAACTGCCGGTCGATATACGCCACAATTCCAAAATTTACCGTGAGAAGCTTGCCTTCTGGGCAGCTGAGCAACTCGCCTGACATCCTTACGACTTCATGCATTACCTCGTCACCGGCGCCGGCGGCTTCTTAGGCCGTTACCTTTGCGAGCAGCTCATTGCTCGGGGCGACCAGGTGCGCGGCCTGGCACGCGGGAGCTATCCCGAACTTGAAACGCTTGGCGTCGAGATGCACCAAGGCAACTTGGCTAATCGGCTCGACGTCGTCAAAGCGTGTAATGGGGTCGATGGTATCTTCCACGTTGGGGGTAAGGTTGGTATTTGGGGGCATTGGTTTGATTACTTCCAAGCTAACGTTCAGGGAACCCTTAATTTGCTTGGAGCGTGCCAAGATCTCGGCATTACTCGACTCGTCTTTACTAGCAGCCCGAGCGTCACGTTTGATGCCGCCCGCTGGGATTGCGACCAGCGCGGCATCGACGCCTCGACCCCCTACCCGACAAAGTGGCTTTGCCACTATCCCCACAGCAAAGCGATCGCCGAGCAGTTTGTGCTAACCCAAAACGGAGCTAAGGTTGCCAAGAAAAAAAAATTAGCCACCACTTCGCTACGACCGCACCTCGTTTGGGGACCGCGCGATCATCACCTGACTAAACGCCTTATTGAACGTGCTCGTTCAGGACAACTCCGCCGCGTCGGCCCGGGAGGTAACCAGGTAGATATGATCTATGTCGAGAACGCCGCCGAGGCCCACCTACTAGCGATGGACGAACTCAAGCAAGAGCAGCCACGCAACGCGGGCCGTGCTTACTTTCTCTCCCAAGGTGAACCGGTCGATTGCTGGAAGTGGATTGACGAGATACTCGCCTTGGTCGATCTCCCACCGATCGAGAAGTCAATCTCTGCCCGCAAGGCGTACTACGCCGGCGCCCTGCTCGAATTCAAGCACTGGCTAACGCGCGACTACAAGAACGAACCGCGCATGACCCGCTTCGTCGCCCGATCATTGGCAACCGACCACTGGTTCGACGTCACCGCCGCTAAGGAAGACTTTGGTTATGAACAACGGGTCTCGACCGAAGAAGGCATGCAGCGGCTGGGTGCGTGGTTGGCCGCTTCAGAAGAATAGAACGCGGATGACGCGGATTGAAAGAATCTACGCGGATTACTTTCTAGGTGCATTAACATCTACCGGCAGGTTAGTGACAAGTTTCACGGAGGATATACCG
>CAYGQU010000526.1:0-2330 GCA_964352045.1 uncultured Planctomycetaceae bacterium | reverse complement strand
GAGCAAAGAGTTCCCCATGACAGTCCGAATCGATACGCCCGTCGAACTCGACTACTACCGCCACGGCGGCATCTTGGCGTTTGTTCTGCGCAAGCTATTGTCGGAGTAATGTACTTCGTTGTTTGAGCTAACGCTTGCAATCATTTAGACGACAAACCATGGACGAATTCCTGGCCGCTGCGATTGAAGAAGCCAAACTCGGCTTAGCCGAGGGGGGAATTCCCATCGGTTCGGTCTTGGTCATCGATAACCAAATCGTCGGCCGCGGCCACAACCGTCGCGTGCAGCAAGGGAGCGCCGTCTTGCACGCCGAGATGGATGCCCTTGAAAACGCTGGCCGCCTCACCGCCGCCGACTATCAACGAGCTACCCTCTACTCGACTCTCTCACCGTGCGACATGTGCAGCGGTGCCTCGCTCCTGTACAAAATTCCCAGAATCATCGTCGGCGAAAATCAAACCTTCCAAGGTCCCGAGCAATACCTCCGCGACCGTGGCATCGATCTAACGATTGTCAACAACACCGAGTGCATTCAGCTGATGACCGACTTCATCGCCAATAGCCCCGAGCTATGGAACGAAGACATCGGCATTTAACACGCGCCGTAGGGTTCGCTGTGCGGACAATTGTTAGGATAGTACGCTTCGATAAATTGTTGAGTAAAACGTTGTCGTGTAGAGAAACCTTCTACTACGACCCGCATAACGGGCCCTATACGGTTTCTTTTTTCATTGTAACAACCAAGCCCTTAAACGCCGGCGTCTTGCTCTTCGGGTCGGTGCCGCGGCCAACCAGCACATTCGCTTCGGGATAGTACATCGCCGCATTACCAGCACGCATCTCGGGGTGTGCCACAGCGCGAACGTATCGCATCTCACCTGCGGGGCCCGTAATTCGAACCTTCGCATCGGCTTCGATGTCAAACCGCTCAAAGTCGGCTTCGTTCATGAGAATCACATGCCGACCTTCAACCCCACGGTACAAGTCATCTTCTTCATAGACGACCGTGTTGAACTGCCCTTCGCTGCGGATGGTCATCACGCGTAGTTCCTTCTCACCGCAGCCGGCAAGTTCGGGTAAGGCATGTGAATGAAGGTTTGCTTTACCATCGTAAGTGGCGAACCGTGGCTTGTGAAACGTACGCCCTTCGATTTGAAACTCTTGCTTGGTCTTGTCGATCGAATCAATCGCTCGAAAACCGGGCACCACTTCGGCAATCGCTTCGCGTATCTGCCCGGTCGCTTGCATCGCTTGCCAGTCGATTACGCTAAGCGGATGGCGAGGGTCAGTCAATCGTTTATCAACGCCATCCGCAATCGCAGCGATGATCTCAATCTCGCTGCGAGGACCTTCGTGGCGACGTGGTCCCCCGTCGCTGAGGCGAACGTAGTTGAACATTGATTCCTGCGTCGTTGGGCTTGGTTCTTCGTCACGAGCGAGTACTGGCAAAATGATCGTCTCTTTGGCAGTAGCGTAAGCATGTCCCGTATTGAGTGTCGTACTGAGATAGACCAACTGATCGAGGCTCTGAAGAGACTTAGCGGCGTAGGTTGCGTCAGGGTTCGAGCCATAAAGGTTGCCGCCCAGGCAGAAGGCAGTTGCCAACTCACCCGACATGGCACCCTCCATGCACTCCATCGTGTCGCGCCCCTGTGTGGTCGGTAGCGTAACGCCGAGCTTCGTTTCGAGGTTCTCAAAGATCGCCTCTTTGAGTCGGGGGGTAACCCCGACTGAACCGATGCCCTGTACATTCGAGTGCCCACGAATCGGCATCAGCCCTGCGCCCGGTTTTCCAACCATACCTCGCAGCAGCGCCAAATTGGCAATCGCCTGCACGTTCTCAACCCCATGAACATGGTGCGTGATGCCCATCGTCCAAGCGAAGACAGTCTTCTTGCTCTTTAGATAACGGTCGGTGATGGTACCAATTTGTTCGCGTGATACGCCTGACCTGTTGGTGACCGAATTCCAATTAGTCACTTCCAAATGCTGCTTCAGACCAGCCCAGTTGTTGCAATGCTGATCGAGGAAATCTTCGTCTGCCGCACCCCTATCCAAGACTTCTTTCGCAATGCCGGTCAGCAAGGCAAGGTCACCACCGATATGGGGCTGGACATACAGGCTCGCGATCTTGGAACCGAAGAGTAAGCTCCAGGGATCGCTCGGTACACTGAAGTTGACGAGCCCCGTCTCGACAAGGGGATTGATAACGATGACCTCGCCACCACGTCGGCGGAGGTTTTTGAGCGTTGTCATGAGGCGTGGATGGTTCGACGCAGGATTGCCGCCTATCAGAAAGACGCAGTCGGCATGCTCTAGATCTTCTAGTT
>CAYGQU010000525.1:0-2343 GCA_964352045.1 uncultured Planctomycetaceae bacterium | reverse complement strand
AGGAAGGACCGTTCGAATGAGACAAAACACTTCGTTTCAGTGTAGTAGTTCATCGCCTCTTGACAGTCCGGGTCTTCCTCGGCCTTCGATCGATATTCTTCGTAAGCAGCCAGACTTGAAAAGCTAAATAGTGCAACGGCAACATTATTCGCCCCTTCATGTGGGAGAAAGTACCCGTGATGGTGGCCGCCAAATTTCTCAACAAGTGGTATCCATAGCCTCGCGTAGTGTTCAAATTCCTTCAACTTGAACGGGTCTACGATGTAGCGTAGGTAGCATGTGACCATTTGAATTCCTAACAGATGTCGGCGACGACGACCACCGTTTTTCGTATTCTAACTGCCCCTGAACGGTCCGAGCAAGTATCCGACCTAGCTTGGCATGCAAAACTGCACGATTCTGGGAAGTATCATCACATGCTTCGGAGTGAAACGCCGAACGCACGAAGAAACGAGCCCGGAACAGAGTCGAACGATGAAACCGACGCGTCTAAGTAAGGTGGCAATATCTGTTGAATAGCATTACACACTTTGGATATCATGCTTTTGTGAACAAGACTTGAGAAGATATACTTTCTTCATATTTTGCTAAATCCTTGGAGCACAACATGACAGAAGTCTCAAAGATAATCGTTCGAGATGTCAGAGATTCCGACGCTGCCGATATATCTCAACTGTTCTATGAAACCGTTCGCAATATTAACATCAAAGATTACTCACCTGAGCAAGTTGAAGCATGGGCTCCGAGGATAATGCCCACATCCCATTGGGTTGAGCGTCAATCCTTAAATATGACATTTGTTGCTACTCTTCGTGGAAAAATCATAGGATTTGCTGAGCTTGAAAAGTCTGGCCACATTGACTGTTTCTTTTGCCATAAGGACTATCAGCGTTGTGGTGCCGGAAAAGCTCTTTTTCATGTCGTGAAGGCAAAAGCAGAATCTCAAGCTAATAGAAAGATATTTGCTGAGGTAAGTATTTCGGCAGTTCCGTTCTTTGAAAAACAAGGGTTTCGGATTCTACGTGAGCAGCAGATAAATGTCCGCGGGGTAATAATGTCTAACTTTGTTATGGAGCAAGAACTTAACTGCTGAAGTACTATCAAGCACTAATTTGGACCACACACCTCTGTCTGTCGAACCTGCGTCAGCGCAAAACGCTGAACGCATGAAGAATCAAGCCAGAAAGTGCGTCGAACGATGAAGCCAAAGGTAGTTAGAATTGCAGGTTAGTACCTCAATCGAGCCCCGGAAATTGCCAACATGAATTGTGCTTCTGCATCCCAACGTGGCGATAATAAGTCTCTGCCTGGGGAGCCGACAAGAGTATCAAGGTTGTCGCAGAACCCGCTTGCTTATGCGTTTCAAGTAGAAGTTGCCGCCCAATACCTTGCCCTTGGAACTGTTGGTCAACAGCTAAGTCTGAAAGATAAGTGCAATAGCTGAAGTCTGTGATTGCTCTCGAAACTCCAATGAGTGTGCTAGCCGAATCCCTTGCAGTAAGAACGATATCGGCATTGTGTAGCATGTTTGCAATTTTTGCTTTGTCGTCTACTGGACGCCTACTCGCCAGCGTTGAGCGGTGCAGAACATCAATGAATTCATCGACAGGCAGATTAGGCTCATTGGCATAGACTATTTCCACAAATTAGCTCCTTGAAGGCACAAGAATTCAACCAATGCACGTCGATCTCGCTTGGGCAATATGACACTCTTTTCGTACAGTTGGTTCGTAAGAAAACGGGATTACTGGGGCGTTATTTTCTTGGCTTATATGTAACAAGTCACCATTACTCAGGGTAGCAACTTACCGTTTCTTCTCTGGCCGCGAAAAAAGCGAAGGTTTCCAAATATAGTAGATGTCCCACTCACCTTCGTCTGTTTGCGTAAATCCATGGCGACGATAGAAAATATTTGAACGGCTTTCTCGAAGAGCGTTCAGTCGAATTGATTTCCCAGCCCGAGCAGCAACTCCAAAGAGTAGCTCCATTACCTTTGAGCCGATGCCTGTGGATTGGCAGTCAGGATGAATGTAAAGGTGATCAAGATGAAAGAAATCTCCGTTGGTTCTCAACGTGTAGAATCCAACGCTGATGTCATCCAGAAGAATAAATCTGGTGCCAGACGGATAGAATGAATCTACGAGACGCTGCCGAGCTCGTGAGGGATCATACCGACCAACATGTTCGAGGCTCTCTCGCATCGCCGCAATTCGCAGCGACACGAGTTCGTCGATGTCATCTACACTGACAGTTGTGTATGCAAGACGGTCTTGAAGCGTTGCGTCGGAATCAGGCTGGATCGGCATGTTCGTTGATTCGAATCAGTCGGATAACTTGTTATTA
>CAYGQU010000524.1:0-2349 GCA_964352045.1 uncultured Planctomycetaceae bacterium | reverse complement strand
TATCGACGTTCGCTTGCCTTAGGCTGATTGCTTGACCCGTGTAGACTTGGGCAAGCTGGCAAGAAGCATCGGCGGCTAGGCGTATGGCTTCGACCGCATGCTTGGCGGCCGTTGATTGGTCTTCTTGGCGTGTTGCGGAACGGGCAAAAGCTTGCGTTGCCTGGGTCGTTATCTCTCGCAAGTCGTCGGGTATGATAAGCCCCATGTGCTCCCACACCGCCATCTGATCGCGAAGCTTAAAGACAAGACCTCGGGCGAATTCAAGTTCCAGCAGATAGGGCCGTTCACGCTCCATTAGGCAGGTCGTCGATAACAACCAATCACCATGCCCCAAATTTCCCTGTGTCGGTATAGGCCAAGGCATAGCAAACGCTACTGAACCTTCGTCCGTACGCTCGACGATCAGATGGCCATCGTTTGAGACCAAGCGGCAGAACATTGCCACCTCATCGCCACCGGTGACGTAAGATCGGCTCAGCCTGCTCTCGGTTAGCAGATTTTTATTTTCAATTACAAATCGCATCAAACCCATCGACGCGACTCGGTTCTGCCAGCCACGACATCCACAAAGTAAAATTCAATTGCCAACTCGTGTGGCAAGCTTTGCTCGCAGGCAGGCTTCCCAACAGGTGTTGTCTCAGCATAACCTTAGTACGCATAGGACTTGGCAACAAGCGTAAGTTTCCGGCGAGGAGCATGCACTTCCGGTAAAATTCGATTTGAACGCCAGATTTGGGTAATTTTGATAAGGTAGAACATGGTACTTCCCCTCCTCGAATCACACTTGCCAGGCTATGCACCACAGCGGGGTAAGGTCCGCGATATTTATGATTTGGGCGACAATGTACTTTTGGTTGCCACCGACCGAATTAGCGCTTTTGACTGGATTTTGCCCACTGGCATCCCCGACAAAGGGCGTGTTCTGACACAAATTAGTCGTTTTTGGTTCGAGCATTTGGTCGAACCGCTAGGCATAACGCACCATCTTATTACGACCGACGTCAGCCAGATGGGGCTTCCCGAAGGAACGGATCTTGATTCCCTAGCTGGAAGGACGATGCTCTGCCGAAAGAGCCAAGTCGTACCGTTCGAGTGCGTTGCCCGTGGTTACCTAGCCGGTTCGGGTTGGAACGAATATCAATCCTACGGCACCGTCTGCAAGCACCCATTGCCCAAAGGCCTCGTTGAGTCGAGCCAGCTTGCTGAGCCCCTCTTTACGCCCGCCACTAAGGCAGAGCAGGGGGATCACGATGAAAACGTACCGTACGAGCGGGTCATTAAAGACCTCGGTGAACCACTAGCCGAAAAGCTGCGTGAGCTAACCTTGAAACTGTACAGCGAAGGAGCACGCCAAGCCGCCGAGAAGGGGGTGCTCATCGCCGACACGAAATTCGAGTTCGGCCAGATCGCTAATAACCAGGGAGACCGTGAACTGTTGTTAATCGACGAAGTCCTCACCCCCGACAGCAGCCGTTTCTGGCCTGCCGACGCATACGAACCGGGCCGTTCTCAAGCCTCGTTCGACAAACAGTTCGTCCGCGATTGGTTGCTGGCCTCCGACTGGGACCGACAAAGCACGCCGCCCGAATTGCCCGACGACGTGATCGTACAAACCCGTGCGAAGTACATCGAAGCCTTTGAGAAACTGACCGGCACCAAGTTCGGCTGGTAAGGGAATACACCCAATTTAGTGCGTTGCAACGCACCAAATTGGCTTAGCAGTGGCACCCGTCGTGGGCTTGGCACCCGCACTAGAGAAATTGACCAGCTCTCAATTTGGTTGGTAGCCGTTAATGGGGCCAATCTGGTCCAACCTGAATCATGCGACCACGCCGAACAATTTACCGACCCCGGCGGTAGCAATCATCGCAAGTGCTCCCCAAAAAGTGACGCGGACCACAGCCTTGCCAACCGGCGCCCCACCCGCCACGGCTGAGAGGGCTCCTAACGTCGCCAGAAAGATAAGAGACGATGTTGAGACGATTACCGCAAGCGAACCGACCGGGCTAAAAAACGCTGTTAAAAGCGGCATCGCTGCCCCGATTAAAAACGTGGCCGCAGAGGCAAATGCAGCCTGAATGGGTCGAGCCGTTGTAATCTCAGAAATGCCTAGCTCGTCGCGTGCATGAGTGGCAAGCGCGTCGTGTGCCATAAGCTGCCTTGCCACTTCCGCTGCTAGTTCCTTTTCTAAACCACGTTTTTGATAAATCGTGGTTAGCTCGGCATGATCTCCAACCTCATCAGATGCAACCTCTTTTATATCGCGTTCCACATCAGCGTTTTCCGTATCACATAGGGAGCTAACGGAAACGTATTCTCCTGCTGCCATCGACATCGCTCCTGCCACCA
>CAYGQU010000523.1:0-2377 GCA_964352045.1 uncultured Planctomycetaceae bacterium | reverse complement strand
TGAGCATTTGCATGACGCCATCGAGAGCTGTCTCGCTTGCTCCCTCCCATTCGGTTCCACCGGCGCGGTCTTCGAGCGTGATGCCCGTCGGAGCGAGGCCATCGCGTATGGCATCAGCGACGGCAAAATTCTTAGCCGCCCGAGCTTCGGCACGCAGGTCGATCACGAGCTGCATGACTTGCCCTAGCAGTTCATCGCCACCCGATGCTGTGGGCGCATTTTGGAAGATACCTAAAATGGCGGACAGCTCTTTTAAGAGTGTCATCAACTCGGTTAGCAGCGTGAGGGCAGTCGCGTCTTTCTCCTTGGCTTCTTCGAGGCCTGATTCTTCGCACAGCTTGTTAGCAAGTTTGGCAATTTCAAACAGCTCGGCAATCGCTCCGCCCGTGTTGAAATCGTCGTCCATCGCGGCGATGAATTTTTTCTTCGCAGCAATTGCGGCTTCGGCAATCGGTGTATTGCTAGAGAAAGTTGTTTCGTCATTGCGCGAAGTCGCTCCACGAAGCGAATAAAAGTCGCCTCTCGTGGCACGAGTATAACGCTTGAACAAGCGATAGAAAGTTTCGAGGCCAATGCCCGCTTCTTCGATTGCAGGTTCGCTAAAGAGAACGGTGCTACGGTAATGTGTGCGTAGCAAGAAGAAGCGAATTCGCTCGCCCCCTTGTTTGCCGATGAGCTCGGCCAAGCCGCCTGCACCTTTGCTACGACTCGTCTTACCATGACGGCATTCGCTCTGGGCAATTTCATTTTCGTGGTGTGGGAACAACAGGTCGAGTCCGCCACCGTGGATGTCGAACGACTCGCCGAGTAGTTTCTTGCTCATGGCCGAGCATTCGATGTGCCAACCAGGTCGGCCTTTTCCCCAGGGGCTATCCCAACTCGGTTCGCCCTCTTTGGCACCTTTCCAAAGCGCAAAGTCAGCGGCGCTTTGTTTACGATCCGACTGCTCGCCCCCCCCGCCCTGCATTCCTTCGATAGTGCGGTTAGAGAGTTTGCCGTACTCGGCGTCTTTACCGACGTTAAAGTAAACGTCTCCCTGCGAAGCGTAGGCAAAACCTTCTTCGATGAGTCCTTCGATGAACGAAAGGATATCGCCCATGCAATCGGTCGCCCGTGGAAACGAGCTGATTTGGTCAACGCCGAGTGCCGAGAGGTTGTCTTCGTAATCCTTGATATTTTCTTCCGCAACGTCGAGCATCGTAATGCCACGTTCGTTCGCTTTGTTGATCAGCTTGTCATCAACGTCGGTGATGTTAACGACCCAATTCACGTCGTAGCCACAGTAAGTGAGGTAACGAGTGAGGCAATCGAAAATCACGGGGCCAACCATGTGGCCGATGTGTGCTTTGTCGTAAACGGTCGGTCCGCAGAGATAGATGCCTACTTTGCCCGGCACGACCGTATGGAACGGTTCTTTCTTCTTCGAGAGCGTGTTGTAAATCACAAGCGAAGGGTGCGCGGCATCGGCGGTTGGATCGAACTTGCTAGCGGTGGCGGTCGACATGTCGTGAATCGAAGGGAGTTAGGGGGATGTGGGTACGCAATGATATCGCAAGGGCCGACCCCACGGCCAGCCAACCCCTAGGATAGAGAATACTGGGCAAGTAGGGAAAGATCGGTTTATTGCGGGGGAGGGGAGTGGTGGAGGGCCAGAGGCTAGAGACGGAGGGCGAGCCAAGAGTTACTGGTAGAAGAGGGGACGCGGATGAACGCGGATGGCAGCGGATCATCGCGGATTAGTCGGATTTGGGTAGCAGCGACTTTCGTGAGCGAAAGGCATTTCTAGCCGTTTGACAATTTCGAATGATTGTCGGTGTGCGTCAGTACAAGAGGTTGAACCCGTATCCTAATCGTTAGAGAATCTCTTCTTCAGGTTTTTGCTCTTCGAGATCTTCTGACGGCTCAACGACCATCACGTTCGATGACAGTTGCTCTGAGATTTGTCCTTCCAACCCATCTTCTTTCGCACGGCGACGGCGGAGGGCTGAGGGTTTGGTTCCCTTCGGAAGTTTGCCGAGGTTGCAGACTGGTTCGCCTGGGCTGATGGCGGGGAGCGTTGTCATGCCAATGACGACCGCGTCGAATGGCGAGAGGAGCATGCTTCGTTCGTGGCCGAGGAGGGTGGTGTTCGTTGCAAGGGGCTGCCCCTTCTCGACGATGTCGCCGGGGCTAACGTGGAATTGAAGGAATCCACCTCGGTCGGCACGGACCCACTTTGATTGTTCGATGATGACTTGGTAATCGGGGCTTTCGATTTCCCCTTCAAGCATATCGAGGCTCCGCAAAACGTTTTTAACACCACGAATGGCCGAGGCGACGATGGTTGGTACGACTTTCCAGATTTCGCCCCCTACCATGATGATCGTCGGGCAACCAG
>CAYGQU010000522.1:0-2380 GCA_964352045.1 uncultured Planctomycetaceae bacterium | reverse complement strand
AGCCACCACCACCGCAACTGAATTTACTCGGCCAATTCCTGACGCCAGCGATCACAAGCATTTGCAATCGTGAGCAAGTCGCCGCCAGCTTGGCAGGGACAGCAACGAGCGTTCGCGATTTAATAAGCCATCGCCTAGGCTATAACGGCAAATCGGATGAATTGCCCGCTTTGGCTGTTGGATGGCGGGCCGAGCTGATTGGTAATTTGATTAACGACCTGCTCGAAGGAAAAAAATCAATTCGCATCAGCGATGCTAAGAGCGAGCAACCACTTGAATTTGATCCGATCCCGTCGGATTGAAAAGAAGTACCGTCAGGATATCAAGAGCACAAGGTTAGAGGTTATCTACCAAGTCGTGATTCAACCGAGTTCAAATGCCTCCTCCCCTAGCCCCTCCTGCATTAACGGGGTGGGAGATAATTTTGATACTTTTTAGACACCCACTTAGGGTTAACTCATGAAAGATGTGCAACTTGTTCGACTTGATGCAGCGATTCATGAGTCCGTGATAAACGACTCTCGCTACATGGAGGCGATGATCCATGACAATTGGCCATTGCTCGCGACGCTTGTCCACGAAGTGGTTGGCCAGAAGCTGACAACAGCCCCCCTTAGCGTCGATACACTTGATTGGGAGGGGTATTTTGTCATCGATTCCACTACGCGCGAAGTCGTAGGATCATGTGCGTTCAAGGGGCCACCTAGAGAAGAGGGGCCTGCTAGGGAGGGAACCGTCGAGATTGCTTACTTTACGTTCCCAGGCTTTAAAGGGAATGGCTATGCCACTTCAATGGCACGAAAATTGATTGCGCTAGCTACTCATTGCGAGAAGGTTCAGCGTGTAATAGCCCATACACTGGCACAGACTAGTGCTTCGACTCGAGTGCTGGAAAAAAGTGGTATGACTTTCGTCGGTGAATTGAATGACCCTGATGATGGTCCCATTTGGCAATGGCAAATCTCAACGCCACCCGTTAGTTAAAGCCTATACGGACGTTCCAGATAAAGAGGCAACAGAAATGATGTTTGAAATTCGTCCTTTTTATATTCTTGCTAACTTGAGGATGGTTACCATTAATTTTCAATCCAAAGTTACTCTTGGGCCCTAGCCACCTCTACCCATGCCTGGTTCTCCAAGTACCAAGCAACCGTTTCGCTAAGCCCCGTTTCAAAATCAATCAGGGGTTTCCAATCCAACTCTGACCGCAGCTTGTTTGCATTGAGAGAGTAACGCGCGTCATGTCCTGGCCGATCTTCGACATGCGTGATAAGTCGGTGTGAAGATTCCGTACCCGATTGTTCATCGACTAGGTCGCAAAGTAGACCGATCACTTCCAGGTTGGTGCGTAATTCAGCTGCTCCGATGTGATAGGATTCGCCCTGTCGGCCCTGTTTAGCGATTTTGATGAGCGCGTCGCAGTGATCATTAACATGAAGCCAATCTCGTTCTTGCTGCCCATCGCCATAGACGGGAATCGGTTCTTTCGCCACGGCACACCGAATGACCAAGGGGATTAATTTCTCAGGAATTTGCCTTGGACCATAGTTATTCGTCGAATGGCAAATGATCGATTGCAAGCCGTAAGTTCGTCTGTAGGCATCCACTAAATGGTCGGCTGCCGCTTTGGAAGCTGAGTAGGGTGAGCTGGGTCGATAGATGTCGCCTTCGACCGAATCTTTTCCTTGAGGAATCGATCCATAGACTTCGTCGGTCGAGACGTGCAGAAAGCGGAGCTGTTCGGCTTGATTCGACGGAAGTCGATCCCGATAAGCGAGCCAAGCTTTTAACAGCGTTGCTGTGCCACGGATGTTTGTTTCGATGAAAATGTCGGGCTTTGCAATCGAACGATCAACGTGTGACTCGGCAGCTAAATGAATGACCGTATCAGGTTGGAATTGCTGGATCGTTTCAAATAGCTTCTCAGCATTATTCACATTGGCTTGGACGAGCCGATACCGAGCTTCTGATTCAAGCCCGACGAGCGATTCTTTCAAGCCAGCATAGGTCAGAGCATCGTAGTTGAGGACTTCTATCGAAAGGCTAGCCGATGAAGGAATAGCCAACAGACGGCGCACTAGCGTGCTTCCGATAAAGCCAGCTCCACCTGTGACAAGAACTCGCTGCATTATTATTGTTGCGACCTGGGAACAAATCGAGAAAGGAAATCGGTTAAAAAACCTAGTTGATCCACTCCATTGTAATCGGCCAAAAGGGAACGAACCTCTCGGTTTGATAGAAACATCAGCCTTAGGGAGGCCTCTTTCTGTCATCAAACGGCGCATCCATTTCCGTGTGCGGGTTAAAGTCTGAGGGGCTTGCCGACCGATTTCGGGTGGGTATACTAGTGTTTTGACCAGCTATATTAGCAGGCATGCGG
>CAYGQU010000521.1:0-2383 GCA_964352045.1 uncultured Planctomycetaceae bacterium | reverse complement strand
GGGTGGGCAAATTGCCCATCGGGAATGTCGCCAAGCACAACCGTGGCACAGCCAAGATGCTCAAGCAATTGGCGTCCTAAAAGTGAACCGCTGCCATGGTTTGAGTCGAGCACCACGCGGAACGCGCTTTGCCGAATACGCTCGACATTGACAATCGCTTCGATACGCCGACGATGTTCGGCGGTCGTCTCTTCGAGCAGACTTGCGATGCCAACTTGGGCGTGATCGACGAAGCCAACTTTGCCGGCGAGGTAACGCTCTTTGACTGCTTGACCCATGCCGGCAGGCAGAATTCTTCCATCATCTCCAAAGAGTTTAAGTCCATTGTATTCGGGCGGATTATGGCTCGCCGAGATTTGCACACCACCAACACATTTTTCGTGTTGGACCAAGATGCCTGCCGTGGGGGTCGCAGCAACTCCGGCGATAAGTGGCTCTCGACCAGCAGCGGCGATCGCAGCGCTAACGGCATCGACCATCATCGGGCCGGTGGCACGCCCATCGTGCGTGACGAGAACTTTTCCAGGATGCAATGAGCTAGCAAAAGTCGCGACGTAACGAACTGCCAGGTCTGGGGTTAGCGATTCGCCAATGACGCCACGAAGGCCAGAGACACTAATGATCGGTTCAGACATAGTCGCCGCGGAAAGGTTAGAACAAGCCGTTAGAAAGTTATTAACTGGCACCCTTTGTAACCGTTCTGATCGTTTTTGGCTTCCCCGGGGGAAGGAAGAAAAATTACTCATCAAAAAAGTCCCGTCCGGGAGCCAGCCAGCAGGTTGGCCCGTATACTGTTGGTAATGGCAGATAAAATTCCATCCCGACGAGATTTTTTGCGTGGCCGAGCCGCCTTGGGGGCTGCTTCGCAATGGATCGAGCAATCGCTCGAAGCAATTTTACCCGATCTGCCGTCAGAAAAAGGACTGGCTGATTCAGCGTCTCCTCTTAATGCAACAAAGAAAGATCGGGTACTTGTTCTTTCTCGACGCGCGATGGCATGTGAGTTTCAGTTACGGCTCAATGCAACGGAAGAAGACAACCCGACCAAAGCTGGCATGGCAGCTCTTGATTTGATCGAAGCGATCGAAACGCAGTTGACCATCTATCGGGAAACGAGCGAATTGATCGCACTCAATCGACTGGCGGCCACCGAACCAGTGGAGGTCGAGCCCACGTTGTTCAAGCTTCTGCAGTTGGCTGATCGCTTATGGCAAGCCACCGAAGGGGCGTTTGATATTACTTGCGGACCTTTATCACGGGTCTGGGGATTCTCACAGCGACAAGGGAAAATGCCCACAGCCGCTGAATTAGAGCAGGCCCGATCGAATGTTGGTTGGCAATATGTTGAATTAGACGAAGCAACGCGATCGGTTCGCTACAAGAAGTCGGGCATTGAGCTAAACGTCAACAGCATTGGTAAAGGGTACGCGCTCGATCGAGTGGCTGAGCTACTGAATCGTTGGGACATCGAAGATTCGTTTAGCCACGGGGGAGGAAGCACGTTGCTGGCGCAAGGAAATCACCAATCTTTGGAGCAGGGGGGGTGGCTTGCCGGGATTCGTGATCCGCTTGATCCCCAGCGTCGGCTGGCTGAAATTGTTTTGCGTAACGAGGCGTTGAGCAGTTCGGGCAATGGAACACAATTTTTCGAGTTGGAGGGCCGACGCTACGGGCACTTGATTGATCCTCGCAGCGGGATGCCGACCGAGGGGCTACTGATGGCAACCGCCATCGCACCGACGGCTGCTGAGGCAGATGCGCTTTCGACCGCTTTTTATTTGCTTGGCCTGGAAGGGACTCAGCGTTATTGTGACGAACACCCCGACGTAAAGGCCTTGCTGCTAGCACAAGATCCTGGGCAGCCGAGGAAAACGATCTTAGAGACCTTCAATTTGAGCGATCAGCAGTGCCGATTGGGACCCCCTTCAGAATAGCTAGGGGGAAATTCACTTCGAGTATGGCAGAAATCGTCAACGAAAAGCAACCTGAAAAGCAACCTCAGGCACGGTACTGAAAACAGTCATAACCCGTTACAATCATGCGATTACTTTCCAATCGAGGGCCTCACGACTTTTCCCTCGATCGACGTTTATAGGCTTGTTTGTCAGAAAGTATTGGGTCGGTCACTTAGGAGTGATCGAAGCAAATGGCCTCTAATGAGAAGTTTTTCGGCGGAATCGAGTGCTTGAATTTTTGTCATCACGCCTAAGTTATTTAGGCTTTGTTATTTTTCTCACCCTGTGCGGTTGTGGCATTCCTATTCCGGAGGAAGCGCCATTGATTCTTGCGGGGGCAATGAGTGCGAACGGAACGCTTGAGCATACTTCGCTTGCGTTCGGGGCTTGTTTGCTAGGTGCGTTGCTTGGCGATTCGATTATGTATG
>CAYGQU010000520.1:0-2398 GCA_964352045.1 uncultured Planctomycetaceae bacterium | reverse complement strand
GCGTTGAGGTCAGCCATCTTGGTGGTGGCGATTTCAGCCAATTGGGCTTCGGTCACCTTGCCTACCTTCGTTTTATTCGGTACGCCTGAGCCTTTTGCAATACCAGCAGCTTTCTTCAGAAGCACAGCAGCTGGGGGGCTCTTGGTGATGAAATCGAACGATCGGTCGTTGTAAACACTCACGACAACCGGAATCATCATCCCGCCAGCCTCTTTGGTCGCGTCGTTGAACGCGGTCACAAATTGGCCCAAGTTGATGCCAAACTTACCCAAGGCCGTACCAACCGGAGGAGCAGGTGTAGCCTGACCACCGGGGATTTGGAACTTTGCTTGGCCTACTAGTTGTTTTGCCATGGTCTTTACTTAACTAATTGTCTTTTGTGTTTATAGTCGGTCGCTAAACGGTAAGGGAGCCGGAGACAAGTTGCCACTAAAGTGTTTCCACCTGCCAGTACTCAAGCTCGACCGGTGTACTGCGGCCAAAAATACTGATCATGATCGTCACCTTGCCACTCTGTTGGTCGATTGCGTGAACTTCGCCTTCGAAGTTCTCGAAATTGCCATCCTTGACCTTGACCTTTTCTCCTTCGGTGAACTTGATGTTCAACTTCGGAGCTTCTTCGGTTCCTTCCTCTTCCTCTTGGTGGAGGATCATCGCTATTTCATGGGGTTGCATCGGAATCGGTTTTCCTGACGCCCCGGTAAAGTCACCAATGCCAGCCGTCTCTCGTATTGCAAACCAAGTGTCATCATTCACATGCATTTGAACGGCGATATAGCCAGGCCAAATTTTGCGTTCGACAACCTTCTTTTTACCATTCTTAAACTCGGTGACCTTTTCGGTCGGCACGATGATTTCACCGAACAGATTCTCAATGCCTTCGATCGCAATCTTACGCTTCAAAGCATTCGAGGAAGTACGCTCTCGGTTGCTCTGCACCTTGAGAATGTACCAATTAAGTTCAATGTCCTCGTCGTCGTCTTTAATTTCTTCAATCGGACCGGTTGGAGCAACAACCACCGTCTCTTCTTCGTCATCCATGGCCGCCTCTGCAGCGGCAAGTCCATCGTCGTCCGAATCAGCAGCACCGCCTTCTTCCTGCGTGCTAGGCACAACAGCTTGGGCGTCCGGTCCTTCGCTTTGATCGGTTTCGCTTTGATCCACCTCACTCGCAATTGGCTTGCTAGTCACCGAGCTATCTACTTGAGCCGTTGGCTCAGCAGCAACTGCATCGACACCCGTTTCGGTTGTCTCCGCTTCGGTCGTTTCAGGTTGTTGAACCTCGTCGCTCAACTTGGTCTCGCAAGGGTAAGGGGGTTTAGGCAAAGCAATCGGCTCGCAGAAATAACATTTGCCACTGATTAGCCTCTAAAAATACTCATGATTGACTGAAAGAACGCCCCTGAGAGCAACCCCTTCAAAAACCAATCGTAGAAGAACAAAAGCCCGGCAAGGAAGAAGATCACAAAGATCACTACCGCCGAAGCCCTGATCAACTCGGATCGGGTTGGCCACGAGACCTTGTTCATCTCTGCTTCAACCGAGATTAAAAAGTCTGCGAACTTGGGAAACTGAATCAAGCGAAACGCAGCCCACACTGATGCACCTAGCGCTACCAGCGGGACAGCATTCAGAGCAGCCGTTGAAGCTCCTTCGCCTTGCATCCAACCACGCAGGCTCCATGCCCCCATAGCCGCCACGGCTGCAATCGCAATCAGAGTCACCTGACGTGCATTACGGCCTTGGCTTTTCTTGTATAAACGGAGCTGGAACAGCTCTTGTAGGTAAGCGGTCACGCTTGTCGTCTCTCCCTAGGGCCACCGCTCGAAAGCAGCATGGCATCTTGCAAATACTGCCAACCAAAACAGCCTGCATCAAAAGCCTACACTTCTACCAAGCGCCAAAAATACCCAGCGCCAAAAAACATGCACCGGCTGCTCAAGCTGGTCCCAGCAGGGGCGGTGGGACTCGAACTCCCAACCCCTGGTTTTGGAAACCAGTGCTCTGCCAATTGAGCTACGCCCCTGTGTCTTGATACCTGTGTCTCTAAACCTGCGTCTTATTCTCTAATCCTTGTTCAACAACAGTAGGCGGGTTGACCCTGAGAGCCAACCCGCCTCTATGTTAAACGATTACTTACTCAATAATCTTGGTCACAACACCCGAACCAACGGTCTTACCACCTTCGCGAATCGCGAAGCGAGCACCGTCGTCCATAGCGATTGGCTTCTGAAGCTCAACCGAAACCTTGGCGTTGTCACCAGGCATGCACATTTCGGCGTCGCCGACCAAGCTTGCCGAACCCGTTACGTCGGTCGTACGGAAGTAGAACTGAGGACGGTAGCCGCTAAAGAATGGTGTGTGACGACCCCCTTCTTCTTTGCTCAGAACGTAAATC
>CAYGQU010000519.1:0-2402 GCA_964352045.1 uncultured Planctomycetaceae bacterium | reverse complement strand
CTCCTGGCTCTTGCCGGGCTGCTCGGAGCTGCTGGCTGCAATGGAATCCCACGCATCGACCCCTCGGGGCGACAACTATTTATCACGCCAAATCCTGCTGATCCGAGTACACAAACGACTTTCGAGTCCCCCTTCAGCAATCCTTTTGGTTCTGCACCTGGCCCGGCCAGCAGTAATCCACTAGCACCTCCTGCCCTGTCAGGAGCACAAACCGCTGCTCAGCCATTGTGCCCCCTATGCCCACTTGGACAGTGCCTTGGGGGAAGCTGTGGCTGTCTTGGCGGTGAACCGGTGGCCGATGCCTTCACCTCCGTGGTGCGTAAGCCAAGCGAAACGCTCGCGATCACGCCCGAAAGAGTTCTTGCACCGATCGGTAGCGAAGTCATCCTCAAAGCAAGTGTCTGTGGCCAAAATAATTACTTACGCACAAACCGACGCATCGAGTGGATGCTTGGCAATCAAGGCGCTGGCCAATTCGTTACTGTCGGCGAGCAAGGTGAAATGGATATCCTCCGCTTCCCTTGGCAACGACCCAACAAGCACGATAACCTGTTTGCCGTCGGCTATACCTCGCCGTTTCATACTTGCATCAATCGTGGCACGGCCGACCGATCCGACGATTTGCAAATCCGTCCGGGCGATGCATGGATTACCGTGACCAGCGCTAGTGAAGGCGTCAGCTACGTCACCGCCACCGCTCCTGAAACCAATAATTGGGAAACCCGACGAGCCCGAGCCACCATTTATTGGGTCGATGCCCAATGGGTGCTCCCCCCTTCGACTTCGGTTCAGCTAGGTCAGCCCCATACGCTAGTAACGACCGTCACACGCAAGAGCGATGGCGCTCCGATCCAAGGTTGGGTTGTCGAATACGAAGTCCTCGAAGGGCCTACCGCTCGACTCGGTTACGAAGCGGGACAAGCTTCCAGCGTGACGACCGACGCCCAAGGGCGCGCGAGCATCGAGGTTTCGCCAACCGACGACCAACCTGGCATGGCCCGTGTGAAAGTGAACGTAGTAAGACCACCAACTGCTGGATCAATGCCAAGCCCAAGGCTCGATATTGGTGGTGGCGAAACAGTGATCGACTGGACTCCCTCAGCTTCGGCACCCGTATTGAACGGGCCAATTTCGGGAGATAGCTACCCGATTCCACCCGCACCGTTTGAACCCGCACCCGATCGCCCAGCTCCGCCTGTGAAGCCTAACGCGCGTCCACAGCTTGAAGTGAAAATTTCGCGAGATACTCAGGGTAATATCAAACGGGGAGATTCCATACCGGTTACTATCACCGTTATTAACACGGGAGAAGCGACTGCCCGTGATATTTCGATTACGGATCGCTTTGAAGCGGGACTTACTTCGCCGTTTGATACCGAACGGATCGGGTCGGTAACCTATCCTGCCCCTGGTTCAACGAGTCGTTTTCCTGACCTTGGTCCGGGAGAGTCGGATGTCGTGCGTCTCGAACTGCAAGCCCTTAGCTCGGGTCGGCAATGCCATGAAGTGACCGTTACAGCGACGGGAACCGACTCGGCATTCGATCGACAATGCTTTGATGTGCAGGCACCTGCTCCTGCGGTTGCCCCGAAAATTGAGTTGCAAGCTCAGGGAGATCTTCGCCGCGAAGTAGGTGAGATTTATCTCTTCAAATCAAGAGTCTTCAACCGCGGAAGCGTCGTTGCCAAGAACGTTAAGGTAGAAGTTGTCTTCGAAGGACCGCTTGAACCGATCCAAGCTGAGACCGGCTACAGCCGGCTGCAAAATGGATTCACCTGGGAAGCTGGTGACCTCGAACCTGGTGGTTCGATTCCGTTCAACGTCCAATTCCGCTGTCTCTCTCCAACACGAGCTGCCAAGGTAACCGCCTACGCCAAGTCGGATGGTGTATCGGAATTGATTAAAAATGCCGAAGTTGAAATCGTACCCGCGACGAATGCTCCCGGTCCTGTTACGCCTGGACCCGATAATGTCACGACAGCATCGCTCGGCGGTCAACTCCTGTTGGTTACCAATCCTGCGAAGGTAGGATTCCCTGGTTCATTAGATTTGACGATCACGAACAATACAAATACGCCACAAAGTAACGTTGAATTCCGTTTGGTCGATATCAATGGTCGTTTGGCGGTGAAGTTAACGCCTGCCCAGTCGAGCGTTCCTTTTAGTCTGAACCAGAATACGATTCAGTTTGGACCAATTGCGGAGCTTGCGCCGGGTCAGTCGGTTCGGGTGACCGTTCCCTACGATGCCGTCACACAGGGCTTGGCACCGATCACCCTCGAAACTCGTGTTAACGGTGGACAACCAAACCAAGTCGCTCAAGAAGTATTGAACATTGATGCTCGATAACCGATACCCGGTAAAGTTTGCCCAATAAAAAATTGCTGACTCCCAGATAATTC
>CAYGQU010000518.1:0-2414 GCA_964352045.1 uncultured Planctomycetaceae bacterium | reverse complement strand
GCCGCAGCCGATTTCCTGCGTGGCACAGCTTCGCTAGCAGGCGAATCACTAGGAGGCAATTTTCCGAGCGAGAAATAAGCCAAATAGGGTCAAATGAGGCAAAGATTCTCGCCAGACGGCCTCGCACAGGGGGGACCGCTCCTAGTATGCTGTAGGGCTGGATTTCGTTCTTGTAGAACCCTCAGGTAAGCTGCCATGGAAGGTTGGGAAATCGTACTGCTGGTCGTCGCAGCCCTTTTAGCTGCTAGGTCGCTCGCCTCGATGATGCGAAAACGACATGACAGATTGGTTCAAGAGGTCCAAAAGCAAGTCGATGACTACCAAGCCGACTTAAAAGCGAATCCGCCAAAGAAAAGCCAACCAGATGCCGCGTAAGTGAACCTTTCTCAGACTAAGCTCAAAAGTCCATGAAAAAACTCTACATCGAAACCGTCGGATGCCAAATGAACTTGCTCGATTCGGAGCTCGTCGTGGCTGGCCTGCGAAAAGAGGGTTATGAGCTAACCAGTTCGACAGCCGATGCTGATACGATCTTGTTCAACACTTGTAGCGTCCGCCAGCATGCTGAGGACAAAATCTACTCTGCCCTAGGACGATTGAAGCATGCGAAGGAAAAGAACCCTGAAAAGGTCATCGGAGTGATGGGATGCATGGCCCAAAAGGACCAGAAGTTAATCTTCAAAAGGGCTCCGTACGTTGATATCGTAGTTGGTCCGGGACAATTGCACCAAGTGCCGATGCTCGTTCGCGAAGCACGTGAAACACCTAACCAGCAGCGTTTGGAAGTATCACTAGGTCGTAAGGATGGCAAAACCGACATCATCAAGCGCAGTCACGAGTCTTTCGACCCGCTTCGCGATCCGACGATGCGTCCCACTCCGTTCCAAGCCTTTGTCCGAATTCAAATCGGCTGTGACAAGTTTTGCACCTATTGCATCGTTCCCTCGGTACGAGGCCCCGAACAGAGCCGCCCCCCTAGCCAGATTCTAGCCGAAGCGAAGCAGCTAGCCACAGAAGGTTGCAAAGAGATCACACTGCTTGGACAAACCGTTAATAGCTGGCGACATACCGAAGAAGGTAAAGCTTGGCGTTTTAGCGATCTGCTACATGCATTGCACGATGTCGAAGGCATCGAACGAATCAAGTTCGTGACGAGCTACCCGAAAGATATGACCGATGACGTACTGGCAGCTGTTAGGGATTTGCCAAAGTGTGTGAAGTACCTGCATGTGCCTGCACAGCATGGATCTGACGCCCAGCTCAAGGCAATGAAACGGGGCTACACAATTGCCGAATATCGAGAAATGTTTGATCGTGCCAAGCGATGGATGCCCGACGTGGCAATTACCAGCGACTTCATCGTAGGCTTCTCGGGCGAAACAGAAGCAGACTTCCAGCAAACCATGCAGCTGGTCGAAGAATGTCGATTCAAGAACAGCTTTATTTTCAAGTATAGCGAGCGCCCTGGTACCAAAGCAGCCGACCGGATGCCAGATGACATTTCCGACGAAGTAAAGAGACGTCGAAACAACGAGCTGTTGGATCTGCAAAACCGTATTAGCGAAGAGGATAACCAACGATTCTTAGGCGATCGAGTGGAAGTGCTTGTCGAAGGCCCTAGTAAGAGCGCTGTAAGGGCAGCTGAAAAAGCAGCGGGTAATTCTGGTTCAAGCAAGGAGCTGCTCAGCCCACTACAACTCACGGGGCGTACGATGTGCGACCGAATCGTAGTTTTTGAAGGCAATCCACGCCAAATTGGGCAAACACTTCCCGTAGCAATCTATGACGCTAATGCTCATACTCTGTTTGGAGCAGTAGTAACTGACCATGTAGGCCCTGAAATCTACTCACTAAGTGGCAGCAGTGCCTAAAGTGTAGGCATTCAACATGCCTTTCTGCACTGTAAATTAAATAGTAGCTTGCTAGAACTCGCATCCGAGTTGTATTCGCCCCGCAAAGCGCTTGTTGGTATGATATATGCAAATAGGCAACTTCAGGCGAACGTTACCAAAACCACTTTTCTAAACCAACACCGTACGATCTGTTCCGCTTGGAAATGAAGACCCATCTGCTCACGGATCAATGTTTGTCCGATCCTGCTGCTGGCGAAGCAGCATGGCACCGTATCGCGCGGGCAGGGGTTCCTGATGATTTAGTAGAAATACTCCAGCGCCAATTTGTCAGAATCGCTGCTAACTTAGCCGATGCCGATATGGCACTACGCAATCTTAGCGACTTCCTTAGCGCGGCACGGAATCCACTCTCAACCTCGGCACTTTTTGAACGTGACTTGCAGGCACTTCCCAACTTGTTGCAGATGCTCTCGACGAGTCAATTCCTCAGCGAATTGCTAGTTCGCCAGCAAGAGTGCTACGACTTACTTCGCATGAGCGAAGGACAACCTATCGCTCGTG
>CAYGQU010000517.1:0-2423 GCA_964352045.1 uncultured Planctomycetaceae bacterium | reverse complement strand
CGAGTAGATCAAACGCGCCGCGATGGTTAAAGTCAGGTGCGAGCACCTGACCTACAGAACTACCTTAGGGATTTAAGAATGTTCGATGAGTATCAGATCAAAAAATTCTAACAGAACGCGGCGGTTAAAGTCAGGTGCAAGCACCTGACCTACGTTGTTAGAGGTTGTTCGACAAGGCCAAACCAAAGTTACACATTTGCTAATTTGAAAATCTTATTTATAGACACAATAATTCTTGCTCTTGGATAATCACTAAAACGCAACCTAGGCATTCTTTGTTTACTGCCAACTACCGAATCTGAAATATATTCATCCCAATTACTAACCTTCACCTCTAGAGCAGACAGTAATTCGAGAAATTGAGTCTTAGCCGAAAGGTTAGACACCAAAGTGTCTAATTCAAGATCAATACATCCCGGCCCACTATAGAGAACCGAATCCTTGAATTGCGTAGCATAGCCTTCTAGTAAACTGTACTTGTCATTACTAGAATAAATTTCTTCAAGCATGATAGCCACCAATATCTCTAAATCACTATCGCTAACAATCTCTGAGTTCTCACCGATGCTCTGAATAGAATGTGCCATGTTATTAATCCATGTAGTGAATTGCTTTGCTGCTACCTGAGGGTATGCCATCTCTGACTAAGTTGCGGACAAGTGCATTATCTTTACTTGTTAAACCACGTAAATCGACGAAGACATGGTCTGCTCCCCGATTTAATTTAACATCTTTTATAACGGAATTGGCAAGCCCTTTCACACTACCTCTAGAAGGTATTGGTCCTTTCAAACTTATGGGACCTAAAATATCATCCACAAAATCTGCTCCTTCGTGCGCACTTCGTTTGATTGTTCTTCCAATCGCATTTTCTATCCGCAAACCACCTATACCTTCTTTTATTCTTACCTTATTAATTGCAGGATCAAACCCCAGAGCTTTGATGCGATCTCGTATTGCACCACTAAATTTTATCCCCCGCTGAGCTAAAGCTTTAGCGGACATTCCGGCTTCTATTGCAACGACACCTCCAAATTTACTCCACCTATGCGTGTCAGCCCAGTAGGTTCCTTCTCCATATTCTTGAGTAAATAAACCACGCGACCAATCCGATGCATCTACATCATAATAGGGTACTCCGATATCAGAATCGATTATTCCAAATTGTTGTTCTACCCAAGCAATCCCGTTTACTCCGTAGGCACCAAGATTGTATGTTTCTCCGATAATGTCTTGACCTGCATTAAAGAGATTGGCACCACCCTGAAGCAGTCCTAAGCCTCCTTCAACGGTTACATCTTTGACTGTATTTCCCCAGCCAGCAAAGTACTCACCCCATGTCTGTTCCTTTTGTCCACGAATAATCGTCTCATTATTCGAAGCCTGGATAACTCCCGTTCCCTCGCCTGTATAGGAACTTGGTACATCATTCCCTGTAGCAAATGCCCCAACAAATCTCTGGGCGAAATTGGCAAGGGGTGACCTAATGCCTATCGCAGGTGGGCCAGCGTTAAAGATACTGAAGCCAGCACTCAGTCCGTTGGCAGATAAGTTGGCGTTGAAAAAGCCCCATGAAGCATGAGCTCCAACGACGAGACCTGCCCAGAAGTAAGGATCCTTGATCTTTGCCTTTAAGACCTCCTCAGGATTTTCCACGGCGTACATAAGGGACAGCATCGTCCCTTTAGCATAGTTGTTGATGTAGTCGATTGGATCGCTAAAGAAGCTATTGGCGTTATCAATAATTCCATTAATATCATCCCCCACATCATCAACCCACTTGCTTAGCCACGATTGGCCTGAGGGATCGAAGTAATTGACCGGATCGCCCGCGGCGTAGCGGTAGAGGTTGATATCACCCCCGGAGAAACCAATCGGGTCTTGGCTAATGAAACGGCCTTCGCCCGGATCGTACCATCGGGCACGGTTATAGTAGTGATTAGCATCGGCGTCCCACTCGCGGCCAGCAAAGGCGGCGTCGATTGCTTGTTCGGTAACGGTGGTCTTCGCTGCATCGACTGAGGCGAGAATGTTTCCATAGTCATCGTACTCGATGTGGTTAACCAGAGCGCCATTGTTATCGAGCACCCCGCGGACGCTTCTACCATGGTCGGTAATTGCCCAAAGGAGTTCACCCTGATGCGTGCCTGCAAAGACTTCTTCAGCAAGCGCCGAATCGATGTTCGTTCTAAAATATAAAGTTACGCTTAAATTGGCAACGCAATTCTTTTTATTCCTTCGCACCAGTTGCATCAACAATTAGGCATACAGGAGTGGTCACTACTCCTGTTTGGATCCACAAAGAATGCATAAGATCATCGTGCCGATTAAAAGATAGCTTTGCTTGAATCGGTATCGTACAATGATAGGCCGATAATCACATTGGAGCTCAAACCCTTGAAATCATGGCTCCTTAAATTGCT
>CAYGQU010000516.1:0-2435 GCA_964352045.1 uncultured Planctomycetaceae bacterium | reverse complement strand
AGGCCAAATGGTAGTTTCGTTCGGATCGCCTCCGAAATCCCCGCCTACTGCGAGGTTAAGGATAATGTTCTTTTGGGTTTCATAGATGGGGCGATTTTCTGCTTCAGTTACTCTAAAGACTAATTCACCATCAACATAGAACCTTAGCGTCGTCTCATCCCATTCCGCGGCATAGACATGGTAGTCGGCGTGGAAATCGACTAACCCGCCATTACCATCATTTTTTTGATAAGGTCGATAGACGTACTCATGTTGATCGCAACAAGGACCAGGATCGGTTTGCCAATGATAGGCGCTACTGACTCGATTGGGTTGAGATCCCTTGTTTTCCATAATGTCGATTTCACCTCCAAGAGGCCAAGAGACTTGATTCGCGTTGAGCCAAAACGCAGGCCACATCCCTTGTGATGTTGGCAAGTGGATGCGTGCTTCAAACCGACCGGGGCCGAAAAGGTCTTGCGACGTAACAAGACCCGACTGATAGGCCTTGCCATCACGCGGTACGTTGATTGCTGTGAGTTGAAGACTTCCATCGGCAACGACGACTTGGTTGGGATGATAGTACTGTTTTTCGTTGTTGTAGCTATTTCGACGATCCATGGCGGCCCACTTTTGGACATCGAGCGTCGTGCCTTCAAATTCATCGTGCCATTCCAATTGCCAACCCGCCACATCCGGAATTGGCTCAGCGGTACAAGTGGGATTCATTTCATACGACAAGTTAATGACCCAAGCGAGTAAGGCCAGATTGATCAAGCGGTAGTTATGAGATTTTGCGTGCATAGCTTGGGTAGAATTGCCGAGAGGAGATAGAATCGCGTTAGGTGTGAAACAGTTGCAACATGTTTCTGCAATTGGGGTTCCCGACAACGAGTCGAGTTTGACCAGTTAACTGAAAGAATCAGCTAAGTACTCCATACTAGCAAAGTAGATGGGCGATGCCATGGAATAAGAATGTCGAATCCACAAAGTAACAACGTTACTTTGTGGATTCTCAAGCGATTTGCGTCTTTACGAACCCTTCTGGGATAAAAGCACGTGATTTTGTCATTTAGCTTGAAACCCGCCGAATGCAGGCTTGATTCTTCAGCAGCAGAATAAGACGGTAGTTATATTTGTACTAGAATCCCTACTTTTCTCGGGACGAACCACCTTGGTTGGGTGTCATCACATCAGAAGACCTCCCAACAAGGAGACTTCATGAAAGTTGATAAACCATTACTACATCGCTTCGCGCTGTAAATTTCGTAGTCATCTCCCTGGTGTCAGTAGCAGCTTTGGTATGAGCGAAGCTCCTCCGCCGACGGCAGTCACCGTTGAACTCGTGGGAAAGCTATTGGATGAGCGTGGCAAATCGCTTGTTCTTTACGCTTCGCAATGGACCGAAGAGGCAGAAGACTGCGTGCAGGAATCGCTGATCGCTTTAGCACAACAGGCCGGGGTGCCTTGTTCACCTATTGCTTGGCTTTATCGGGTGGTAAAGCACCGAGTACTCAATCGACTTCGCAGCAAGAAGCGGCGACAGAATCGAGAATTGATCGCTTGGCAGCAACGGCTCGAACGGCAACCATCTCAACAAGATCCAACGGCAAACGACGAAAATCGAATTGATTTGATCGAAGCGATGAGTCGACTTGAACCGGCTGCATGCGAAGTCGTTTTGTTGCATATCGAAGCAGGTTTGTCATTCACAACGATCGGCGAAGTGCTACCAAATACCTGGCTTACAGTTTCGTGATTACAGCGACGGGACTTCTAAAACAATCATGGTCGTTTGTGTGGCTTCGGACCACGCTGTGATTTGGACCAAGCCTACCGACTGGGAAGTTGCTCTCGATAATCCAAAAGCAAAACTTTTCAACGAGAATCGAGAGACAGCAATCACCAGCTGGACTGACTGCCATACCAGAGTACTAACAAAAGAGATCGAGCCAAAAGTGCTGCGAGAAGTGTTATCACACAATGGCAAAGAATCGGTCAATGCAAGCGATATAAAGTAGAATCTACCGACTAGCCTTTCAGGCAACGTCGTAATACGTTCTACGGTGATATTGGCCAAACCGGTCCGATTTGCCCCTTCCGAGCCAGCGGTAACGCGATAGAATGTGACTCGGCAGCAAATACCAGCCGATGGAGATTAGAAGCCAATTTCCCTCGCTCCCTTAGCTCAATTGGCAGAGCAACTGACTCTTAATCAGTAGGTTCTTGGTTCGAGTCCAAGAGGGAGCACTTCACAGAATTCTATTGGCGATGGCACGCGTCACAGTTGCCCTGTTGGATTGACCAAACTATGGATCGTCCAACGAAATACACGGGGAATCACGATGGGCAATTCCGGCGACATGAATCGACGCGATTTGCTGGCGGGAGCAGCGGCTGTTGCTGCGACGAGTTGTACGCGAGTTACTGTTGGAAAAAATCCCGCAACAAAAGAG
>CAYGQU010000515.1:0-2437 GCA_964352045.1 uncultured Planctomycetaceae bacterium | reverse complement strand
TTGTCACCCCACATCGTCCAGCCGATGCCAGGTGGTTATTCGCCGGGCATCCCTGTAACCGTTTCTCCTCAGGAAATTGAGACGCCAGTTACGCCCTCCTACGCGAGTCCTGTTGTACAAGCAACCGCACTCATCGCTAATTAGCCGGCGGCTTAGGACGCTAAATCGGATTTTCCATCCGAGCCGTTCATGCGATTTCGCCTTATCTTGGCGTGCCCCCCTGGAACTTCTCCTGCTTTGGCCCGAGAATCACCCTACGGATTACTGTACACCGAGGTATGTAGGCGGTTAGTTCACGCCTTGCTCCTCACTTTGCACTCACACGGAAATAAAAAACGATGTCGCTGCTAGTTGTTGGTTCAGTCGCTATTGATAATGTGGAAACTCCAACCGAACGTCGAGACGACTTACTCGGTGGCTCGGCAACGCACTTTTCCTATGCAGCCAGTTTTTTTACTCCTGTTAAACTCGTCGGCGTCGTCGGCGAAGATTGGCCCCAAGAGCACACCGATCTATTCGAAAGTCGGGGGGTCGATACGTCGGGGCTCGTGAAACAAGCGGGCGGTAAAACCTTCCGATGGACCGGTCGTTATTTACCAAATATGAATGATCGCGAAACGCTTGACGTACAGCTAAACGTGTTTGGTTCGTTTGATCCCGTTGTCCCTGATGCGCATCGTGATTCGAAATTTGTCTTCTTAGCGAATGGCGTACCCCTTGTTCAGGAAAAAGTACTTTCACAAGCTCCAACTCGGAAGTTAATCGTAGCCGATACGATGGACCTTTGGATCAACGAGCATCGGGAAGATCTTGATCGACTACTAGGTCAAATCGACGGTTTGATGCTTAACGACAGCGAGGCGAAGCTGCTCACTGGTGAAGAGAATCTTGTTGCTGCCGGCCATGCTGTGCAGAAGATGGGACCTCGCTTTGTGATCGTCAAAAAAGGTGAGCATGGTGCTATGTACTTTGGTGTCGATGAGAATGGCGAGCCAGAAACGACGATTCTTCCTGCCTTCCCTACGCACGAAGTGATCGACCCAACCGGCGCGGGCGATAGCTTTGCCGGGGGGTTAATGGGTTATTTAACCGAGCAAGATAAACTCGACAGCAAGACCCTCAAGACCGCGTTGGCCTACGGCACTGTGGTCGCGAGTTATAATGTCGAAGGCTTCGGACTCGATCGGATGAAGCAAATCACTCGCGAACACATCGACGCGCGCTTGGAAGAATATCGCGAGATGCTCAGCTTCTGATTCCTGCATGGCGAGTATGACTTGATTTCGGATCGACCCAACCAATCAAATAAGGGCTTCATTTCTTCCATAAGTGCTGATTGGCCTAACGGTATGCCATGGCTATCAAGCATGGCTTGCATGCTTTTTGCCATGGTGCTGTTTCCAGCGTTGGTTAGTACCGTCAGCCTATGGCTCGATTGCCATAACGATATCCCCAGCTGGGCAGCTAAGGATTCTCCAACGCGAATTGATCACGCCCGCTTTCTCAAAAAATTTGGGAATCTCGAAACGGTCGTGATCTCATGGCCATCGGCTACTCTGAAATCGTTCGACGACAAATCCAATCTAGTCGAACGATTTCGCTTGCAATTGATTGCAAACGATCCGGAGCACCTCTTTCAATCGGTTCGTAGCAGTAGCCAAATACTCGACGAGTTGACCAAAGAACCACTTAAGCTTAATCAAACCGAGGCGGTGGCAAGGCTCAGTGGCTGGGCAATCGGTCGCGATGGTCAACAAGCTTTGATCGGCATCGAGTTTTCTCAGCAGGGTGTCGACAATCGCCGACAAGCGGTGCTTATAATACGCCAGACTGCTGAGCAAGTAGGAATCGCAGAAAACGGATTACGACTAGCCGCCTCGGGTTATTGGCTATCGGAAATAGATCGGATGAGTGTTTCTTCGCCTAGTTTAGTGATTCCGTTTGTCATTGTTTTAGTTGCCGGCCTATTGCGTTGGAGCCTACGGACTTGGCGACTTACGATTGCTATTCTTACCGTAGCAATTGGGGCATCGGTTATCACAACGTCGCTTGTATACTGGACAGGGCTGCAAATGAATGCGGTGCTTTCTACGCTGCCTACGCTCGTGTTTTTAATCGGCGTCTCGAATTGCCTTCACATGGCAAATCATATGCTTTCGGCTCCGCATTCGGATAGCCACTCGGCAATGCGCTATGCTTATGATATTGCTTGGAAGCCAACTTTTTTTTCAGGACTGACGACCTCGCTGGGTCTGATCTCACTGCTGGCAAGTCAAACTCTTCCGATTCGTCAATTTGGTATCTACGGCACACTTGGTATGTCAGTGGCAACCATGCTCGCCTTGTTGGTCTTTCCCGCCATTGGAAGCCGATTTTTTTGGCCTAAGGAATCGTTTTCGGAGGCTCAAAATCGGACTCCTCCAACGGAACATACCCT
>CAYGQU010000514.1:0-2440 GCA_964352045.1 uncultured Planctomycetaceae bacterium | reverse complement strand
ATCATGTTTTCATATACGCGCTGGTCCGGCATGAATACGCTACCCTTATCTCAAAGACCTATTAAATGCTTAGTTGCAATCCATTACCACTAAAAGATACTGCTTTTGAAGCAATCAACCGTTTGTATTGCATGAGCGTTCTCGGTTTTTGCAAGCTTGGTTTCCTGGTAGTCATCCTTGCCTCTGGCATATCTGCCAAAGCTGAAGTCGTGCTTTCCGATTTTAACGGAACTGGTTTTAACTACACTTTCGAAGGCTTTACGCAATCAATAGGTCCAAACGCTGTTCGCTTATCCGACGCACAAAATGGTTGGGGAGGGGCAGGAGTCGAG
This sequence comes from uncultured Planctomycetaceae bacterium, assembly GCA_964352045.1. Taxonomy (GTDB): domain Bacteria; phylum Planctomycetota; class Planctomycetia; order Pirellulales; family Lacipirellulaceae; genus CAYGQU01. The sequence goes on along the minus strand of CAYGQU010000514.1, from coordinate 2,108 downwards.
GTAGGAGAGATTGATTTAAGCGCCTACGCAAACGGCTATTTCACAGTCGACGTGATTCCTCAGTTTGGAAATGGCGTCAATAGTTTTGATATTGCTCTCATTGATGTTGACGACAACATAGGCCTTTGGAGTTTTCCAGTAAGTGGTCTTCCTGCCTGGTCTGCTGCGAGTTTGAATTCAAGCTCAAGCCTCTCTTCGCCACCTACTGGAATTAATGATTTTCAAAATCTTGATCTCTCACGCATAAAGACGTGGCAAGTACTTGGAGAATTTGGTTCAAATGCAGCTTTTGATATCAGCTTCGACCATCTTGCTATATCTAACAATGTAACACAGCCTTCACTCTATCCTGGCAGTGAGTCGGATGCTCCGTGGCGAACGACTGCTGCTAATCAGATTGATGCGGTACGTAAAGCTGACCTCTCAATAAATGTTGTGGATGCAGTAGGAACGCCAGTCCCTGGTGCAAATGTATTAGTTGAAATGCAACAGCACAAATTTGGTTTTGGCTCAGCGGTGCAGGCTCATCGACTAAGAGACAACTCGGCCACTCACGCACAATACAAAAACAAGACGGCTGAATTATTCAACTTGGCCACATTAGAGAACAATCTTAAGTGGCAGCCATGGGAAAACGAATGGGGATCACTCTGGACGCAACAAGGAGCCGTTGCGGCACTTGATTGGCTCTCGCAGAATAACCTTGATGCTCGCGGGCATGTGCTGGTATGGCCAGGTGAAGACAACTTGCCTGCTGATATCCGACAAATTATTGATGGATCACCGATTACTCCTCAAGAGCAGACAGTAATACGCAACCGTATCTCAACGCATATCGCAGCGATAACGGCAGCAACCAACGGAAAAGTAAATGCCTGGGACGTAGTAAACGAAACTCGCACAAATAATGATCTGATGAATTTATTGATGGAGGGTGATGATGCCATAGTAGACTGGTTTGATTTAGCGCGTAACTCAGCAGCTAATACCGACCTCTACATTAATGATTTCGGAATCTTATCCTCTGGTGGCAACACGGCGAGCTCCAATCAAAACCAATACTATAACACGATACAAACCCTTGTTAACGAGGGCGCAGGAATTGACGGGATTGGTTTTCAAGCTCACTTTAGAGAAGGTGAATTAACGGGACCTGAGCAACTATGGACGATTCTGGATCGTTTCGACCAACTCGGACTAAAGATGCAGGTTACTGAGTTTGATTTTGATACAATAAACGAGGAACTTCAGGCTGCTTATACACGAGATTTCCTTACGACTATGTTTGCTCATGAAGGGATAAGCGACGTGGTTTTTTGGGGCTTCTGGGAACAAGCTCACTGGCGTCCTGATTCAGCTTTATTCCGTAGCGATTGGTCAATAAAGCCTAACGGACAAGCGTATCTTGACTTGGTCTTTGATGAGTGGTGGACGCAAGAAGTAATCACGGCCGATGAAGAGGGGGCAGGGACAGTCCGTGGTTTTAAGGGGGACTACAATGTGTCTGTAACTGCTAATGGCATCACAGAAATGGCTAATGCCTTCTTGTCAGATAACGGCTTGTCTTTGGAAGTTATCCTGCCGTTCATCGTAGGAGATTACAATGGTAATGGCTCAGTAGATGCTGCAGACTACACGATATGGCGTGATAGTTTCGGCGATAGCCTTCCTGCTGGCACAGGAGCCGATGGCAATAACGATGGAGTTATTACCGAAGCAGATTACTTGATCTGGCGAGACAACTTTGGAAATACACTCCAGGCTTTGTCCCACAGTACCAGTATTCCGGAACCATCAACTATTTCAATTTTATTGATGGGTTCATTTCTTTTTGTTAGACCCGCACGTCGTGTTCAAGAAGATTGTCGTAAGAAAAACATCTTGATTTGATGGCTCATTTAGCGTCAAAGTATTTGGTTTATCGTGCCTAAATTGCTCGCAAGTTTAAGAAAACCGTCCGAGCTAAAATGCTATGTAACGTATGGCCGTAGGGTCCATAATCTCGACCGGCAAAGAATGACTTTTCCGGTAGTCTACTTTTTAACTCTGTTAAGTGGTCTCCCGACTATCGGTAATACATTTAACCTAAGGGGGCTGCTCGTCATGGG
>CAYGQU010000513.1:1634-2441 GCA_964352045.1 uncultured Planctomycetaceae bacterium | reverse complement strand
TTACTTCTGTTTGCAGAAAAGTATAAAAAACAGCTGTCTTGCTCGCTAGCTTATGAGCTAGAAGCACGTGATTAGTTCTAATCGCTGGTCGAAAAATGTTCTCTACATTGTAACCAAACGAGAATCAGAGGTATTAAGCTAGGGAGAAGTTTACGCTCCGAAACCACCCTTTGGCGGCCAACCGCGATAATGCAGTTTGCGTAAAGGTACCCTAGGTAGGATGCCGTTGGCATGATATGCCATGCATCGCGAAAGTGTGTGCAAAAGTCGATTATCGATTAGACGTAGGGAGACATGGTAGGTGACAATCATTTCAGACGAGACTGAGGGACAAGGTGACGAGTCGTTCATTCAGCTTCTGACAGCCGAGCAATTACCGCTTTTGCACTACATCGCTAGACTACTAGGTGATGTCAATGAAGCACACAATGTTTTGCAAGAAACCAATTTGGTGCTGTGGCGTAAAGCAAGTGATTTTCAAGTGGGGACGAAGTTTTCAACATGGGCACACAAAGTTGCCTATTGGCAAGTGATGGCCTACGTACGTGACCACAAGCGAGATCGTCACGTATTTAGTGAGGAAATGGTAGTTCAACTATCAAGTGTTGACGTATCGGAAAGTGAAGATTCAGAGGATCGAATTGCTTTACGCCATTGCTTAACAAGGATTAGTGCTAAAAACTTAGATATTCTTCGTCAGCGGTACGAAAACAATGTTCCTATCAAAGCATTAGCAGAACACCTTGGTAAAACACCTTCGGCAATCAAAGTAGGATTGATGAGAATTCGCCAGGCTTTGATGAAATG
>CAYGQU010000513.1:0-1624 GCA_964352045.1 uncultured Planctomycetaceae bacterium | reverse complement strand
TGAAATGTATTCAGAATCAAATGGCTGAGAGTCAGTAATATTCGATCGCTCTCAATTCACAAAAATTACCTCGAACAGCAGCTAACAAGCTGCGATAGAACTAGGATGGATCCAGAAGCAAACCTATCGGAACTCGAACAAATCGAAAGACTGCTATCTTCGATTGCCGATGAAGGTACGTCGCAAGAGCTTATCGATCAGTTAGAATCGCTTTTGCTCGACCGCCCCGACCTACAAGAGCATTACGCTCGCATGATGCGGCTGCACACGTTGCTCACCTATGAGTGGAGTGTCTCTGACAAATTGCTCTCACCGCTGGTAAGTAAGAACCATGATCCTGCGGTTAGCTCGAAACTAGGCTCTGCAGTTAATAAGGCCACCAGTTTAGGGACTGATGAGCATACGAATGAAACAGTGCTTGCCCCCAAGGCAAGTCAAATGAATTCTGAACAGGGTGAAAGCTTCTTTTACCGAGGTGGGGGCCATTTCAAGCTATGGCCAATCTTTAGCACGGCCTTGGCGGCGTCTCTTCTTCTTATTGTGTTTGGTGGATTCGTGGAGCGTGCTTGGTTATCCGAAACCGCTTCTCGCACAAATTTCAATGCCCAAGACCTTAGACCGATCCCACTCGACGAACGCTCTGAACACTTTTCGAATAGTGAAGAAGGGGTGGTTGTTCGTGATCCAGCGTCGCTTCGACTCATTACCCGGTTAACCAAAACTGCCGTCTTGAACAACTTTACGCTTCCTATCTTAAAGGGTTTGGAGGCCAACTCACAAATAACTCTGTGTAGCGGTACGGTGTGGATGCAACCTTTTCCTGGTAGACAAGAGCGTGGCTATATCCTCGCGGTTCCGCCACAAAATATGCTCGAAGTCATAGTTGACGCCGATTCTACTGGTAAGAATCTCCTGGTTATCGTTGAGATAGATGGTGCAGGCCATACCGCTGGAGATGCCGTTTCATTTAGCAACAATTCTAAAGATCCTATTAATTCGAATGCAGGACAGCACATCGGATCGATCGGTAACTGGTCCACATTTAATCATACTAGTCAAAATAAGTACTATCTGTTTACTGGTTCGCACCTCTTGTCGGGCCAGACGACTGATAAACAATGGTACTTGAGCGATTACCGTGTGTCACTAAACACCAACAAGATAATGTGCATCGGTTGGGATGACAGTGGTTATACGGTTGAATCAACTTCAAAGAGCCAGGCCTATAAAGCAGACCGAGACTTTAATGATGTCAGTGCCACATTACACTTACACCAGCCTTCGGATTTGGATCGTGACACGCAGTCTGGTGTTCATCTGATACCTGAACCAATTCAAATGGCATCTAGCCAAGGTAGCGGTATGATAGAATCTGACGCCAACGGCTACCAGTTTTCTGTTGCACCAGGTGAAACGGCAGTGGTTCGCGTCGCAAGTGATTCTGGCTTGCCAAATTCACTTGACATTGCCAATGCTGACACAAGGCAAATCCTTTGGCAAGATCGTGGTATCCAGGATGGAGGCGACAGCCAGCAGTCAGCCGGCCGGGGAGCTTATGTTATCGAGAACAATTCAACAGAAATACAGAACTATCTGTTCGTAGGACGTTACTGCAACATAGAGA
>CAYGQU010000512.1:0-2443 GCA_964352045.1 uncultured Planctomycetaceae bacterium | reverse complement strand
ACCCCCGAAATTGCCCCTAGCTTGCGGCCCGGCATGCACGCTGCCACATTCGGTGGCAATCCGCTCGCTGCCCGGGCAGGTATCGCCACGATCGAAACGATCGAACGCGATGGATTACTCGATCGAGCAACGCAAATCGGCGACCAATTTGCGACGCGACTAGCACCTTTAGTTGAAGAACTTCCTTTCGTAAAAGAGCTTCGCTGCAAGGGCCTCATGATCGGCCTAGAGCTGCTTATCGAAGGAACGCCAATCGTCGCCGAATGCATGCGACGTGGCCTGCTAATCAATTGCACGCAACAAACCGTTTTGCGTCTTTTGCCGGCAATGACCCTTTCCGACGAAGAAATCGTAACGGGCTGCGATATTCTTACCGAAGTGCTTCGTTCTCAAGAAGTATGATTCAAGCCACGAAAATCGCTAACCAGTTCCCCAATCTGTAACCCTATCCCCCAGTCATAAGATGCGAAGCCTGGTCACTCTCGACGACGTAACCTGCTCAGAACTTGAAACGATCTTGGCTCTAACGGCCGATCTCAAAAACAAGTTCAACAAAGGGGTTCGCGAACCCTTGTTACCAGGGCGAATGATGGCGTTGTTGTTTGAAAAACAATCGCTCCGCACGCGCGTTAGTTTCGAGGCCTGCATGACCCATCTTGGCGGGGGTAGCCTCATGCTCGGTGATGATGCAGGCTTTGGCAAGCGTGAAAGTATTGCTGACTTTACCCGCGTGCTAAGCCAAATGGTTGATGTGATCGTCGTCCGAAGTAAGGCACATCAAACCGTTGTCGAAGTTGCTAAGCATGCTTCGTGTTCTGTAATTAATGGTCTGACCGATGCAGCGCACCCCTGCCAAGCGGTCGCTGATTTGTTCACCATGCAAGAACACTTTGGTGACTTAACGGATCGCAAACTCACTTGGGTTGGCGATGGGAATAACGTCGCCCGTAGTTTGGCCGTCGCTTGCGCAAAGCTGGGCGTAAAATTCACCATGGCGACACCCGCCGGCTACGAAATGGATCCCCAGCTCGTTCAGCAAATAAAAAACAATAACCCCGATGCCGAGATCGAGATCATAAGCGATCCACTTAAAGCAGTCGAAGGGGCATCGGCCATTTACACCGACGTCTGGGCCAGCATGGGCCAAGAAGCCGAGCAAGAACAACGCAAGCAAGACTTCGGACCGTTTCAAGTAAACGAACAACTCATGAACGCCGCACCCGATGATGCGATTTTCATGCACTGCCTCCCAGCCCGGAGGGGTGAAGAAGTGACCGATGCCGTGATGGATGCCCCCTACAGCGTCATTGTCCAACAAGCGGGCAATCGAATGCATGCCCAAAAAGGGATCCTTGTTTGGTTGCTCGCTTCACACGCCAACGAATAATCGACTCATGATTTCTCACCTGCCCATTTGTTTCCGAAACTAGGATCAATATGCCACGCCACGATGGCCGTAACGACAATCAGATTCGCCCCCTTACGCTCGAACGAGGCTACACGTCTGCCGCAGCAGGTTCGGTCTTGGTTCGAGCAGGCAACACGACGGTCCTTTGCACGGCAAGCATCTCGGACAAAGTGCCACCTTGGCTAGCCGGTAAGGGCAAGGGCTGGGTCACTGCCGAGTACAATATGCTCCCCGGTTCGACGAGCCCACGCAAAGAACGTGATCGCAAGAAAGTCGATGGACGTTCGACCGAAATTCAGCGACTCATCGGGCGATCACTTCGAGCAGGGATCGACATGCAACGCCTTGGCGAACGGCTTATCACGGTCGATTGCGATGTCCTACTTGCCGATGGTGGAACTCGCACAGCAAGCATCACTGGCGGATGGGTTGCCCTTGTCGATGCCATCGCTTCGATCCGCGACGAAGAGGGGAACCTCTGCTTCCCTCCCGAGATTCTTGCAGCGGGCGAACGACCCGAATCTAAAAGCCCCATTATTGAAAGTATCGCCGCCATCAGTGCTGGACTGGTCAAAGGACGCCCTGTCGTCGATCTCGACTACCCAGAAGACTCGAACGCAGAAGTCGATATGAACCTCGTCATGACCGGCAGTGGCCGGTTTGTCGAAGTCCAAGGCGGAGGCGAAGGAGCAACCTTCACCGCTGATGAGTTAGCAGAACTCACGAAGCTCGGAAGTGCAGCGATCGAAGAGGTAACACGGCTACAACGCTCAGTATTAGGCGCTGCGTGGACTGCCTGAATACTTGGCATCAAACAGTAAGTCGATACAAGTGGGGATGAATAACTGGAATAGCTTTGGTGAACTAGAAGCCACCACCGGTGCCACCGCCCGTACCGCCACCCGTACCGCCGCCCGTACCGCCACCGGTGCCACCACCCGTGTTGTCATTGTTGTTCGTTGATCCGCTAAACGAGAAGTTCGACACGGACGAAACTCCTGAGAAGAACGGTACCGAGGTAACGCGAACATAACG
>CAYGQU010000511.1:0-2443 GCA_964352045.1 uncultured Planctomycetaceae bacterium | reverse complement strand
GGTATCAACGACCACGCCCGAAGCAATGCCAAAGCCGGTGCCAAGGACGACGTTGGCGGTTTTGCGTCCGACGCCGGCGAGGGCGACCAAATCTTCGAGATTTTGTGGCACCTGTCCCCCATGGTCGCGGACAAGCGTTTCGCAGCACGCTTTGATGTTTTTTGCCTTATTATGAAAGAAGCCGGCACTTTGGACATATTTTTCGAGCCGTTTGAGAGGAAGCTTGGCTAGGTCTGCAGCGGTTGGACAGTCGGCAAAGAGCTTGGCGGTGACGAGATTAACCCGCTCGTCGGTGCATTGGGCTGACAGGATAGTTGCAACGAGTAATTGGACCGGTGAGTCGTAATTGAGAGCACAAACCGCATCGCTATGGTCTGCCTTCAAACGACGCAAGACACGGCGAGCTTGGGCCTTCCGATCCTCGGGCGGCGGGGGCGCAACAGGTGTTTTCGGCTCGGAGGGGCGTGGCATGCCGATCTCGTTCAATTAGCGTAGGAGGCGAGAGGAACCCTCTCATGCGACGAATACCATGAGACAGAACAGGGAACCTTAGCATGAATCGGAGCGTAGCAAGAGGAGGTTAATTGATCGTCCCTGTTGGTGTGGTTCTGAATTAGACGTGACGAGAGAAGTCTCAAATTCTCCCTCCTACACAGACGGGAAGGTTGCAGAGCCTTGGATTTATGTCAGATTTTCAAATTGAACCGAGGTTTTACTGATACATTGGTTCGATGAAGGTAGCCCACTCGCAACGCATGTTAATCTGGGCAAGACGGTAGGGTGGCCAAAAGTAAATCTTGACCTAAGCTATTGATAGGCATAACTTTGTGATGAGTGGGTGGACCCCCTTTGCCAAGATTCCAACAAACAGGCCCAAATGCGGCCGACAAACACAACCGAGTCAATCTAATGAACGCTCAAAACCCGCCTGCTGATAACCCGTACGCCCTGTTCGGCGAGTCGGTTGCGCAATCGCGACCCGACGTCCGTGCGACATTTATTCGTAAGACTTATACGCACCTTGCAGCGGCGATCTATGCTTTTGCCGCCTTGGAATGGTTCTATCTTAAGACGGAGATAGCCGAGAAGATTACCCAGACGCTACTCGGCACGCCGTATGGCATGTTGATCATGTTTGGTGGTTTCGTATTTGTTGGCTGGATTGCTAACAAATGGGCTTACTCGGACAGCTCGGTCACGATGCAATATGCGGGCCTCGGCTTGTATGTCTTCTTCGAGTCCCTGTTTATCGCGCCGATGTTGTACTTTGCTCAGAATGCTAACATAGAACTGGTTCAAGGTTATCAGGCAAACATTATCACCGTGGCTGGTATCGCCACTTTGCTGATCTTCGGTGCGTTATCGGCCTTTACGTGGTTCACACGGGCTGATTTTTCGTTCTTAGGGGCGGGCCTCTCGATCGCAAGTATGGGGATTTTGGCGCTGATTGTTGCGAGTATGATCTTCAGCTTTCATCTCGGCATGCTCTTTAGTGTTGCGATGGTCGTGTTTGCTGCGTTGTATATCCTCTACGACACGTCGAACATCATGCATCGCTACCCGGCTGATAAGCACGTTGCCGCTTCGCTTGCGTTGTTTGCATCGGTCGCTCTGTTGTTCTGGTACATTTTGCAAATCTTGATGTCCCTCTCAAGCCGCGACTGATGCTTGGTTGTTAAAAGGCCGATCACTGTAAGCTCCCCTTACCTTGGCAAACCCGCGTATGGATCCTGCTTCGTTTGTTCCCGATTTCGACGCCACGTCGTTTTCGGGCGAAGTACGGCTTTTTCCGCTACCGGGAGTGGCTTTGTTTCCGAACGTAGTGATTCCGCTTCATATTTACGAAAGCCGTTACCAGGAGTTGATGAAATCGGCACTGGACGGCGACGGCCTCATTGCGATGGCCGTTCTTAAATCAGGTTGGGAAACTGACTACGAGGGGCGTCCCCCGCTTGAAACGATTGCTTGTTTGGGGCAAATCGTGACGCATCATCGGCTACCCGATGGAAAGTTCAACCTAATGTTGGCAGGCATTGAGCGAATTCGGTTAGGTGATGAGATCGACCCGCCAGTATCCTTTCGGCGATGTCGTGCCGAGCTACTTTCGTCGATAGATCCTCCAATCAGCGAGAAATTTGACGAGGAACTTGCCCTTAGCCATTTGCATACCCAACTCGCCACCGCATTCCGATCGGCGTTGCCCGACGGCCCACCGCCCGAGCCACTTGAGCGGCTTTTCGATGCTGAGACACCGTTAGGTTTGTTATCCGACTTGGCGGCCCACGCCTTGCCAATCTCACATCACCTAAAATTGCGCGCACTTGCCGAGCTCGACATCCAAAAGCGGGCTCAGCTCCTCATACCTGAAATTGAAGACTAGGCAAAGCAGGTGCATTCGGCCAATCCCCACGCAAAGACAAATGCAGCACAGCAACCGTAACCC
>CAYGQU010000510.1:0-2446 GCA_964352045.1 uncultured Planctomycetaceae bacterium | reverse complement strand
GACAGGAACTTCATCCATCCGCTTCTGCTTCTTGCCGGTCCCGATCAGTTCCTTGATTTTTGTCGTCGTGTGGCCCAGATAACGTTCGGCAAGGACATCGAGCCCATGGCTTCGTTCACCCGCATCGAGCAGATAGCTGCCAATCATCGTGTCAAACGCAATGCCACGAAGCGAGATCTCCGCGCCACGCAATACGACCGAATCGTATTTAAGATTTTGCCCAATTTTAGCGATGGTCGGGTCCTCGAGCAGTGGTCCCATTTTTTCACAAACCACCTCAAGCGGAATAACGCTATCACCTATCGGACCTTTGATCGCTATGTAGGCAGCCTTCCCTGCTTCCCATGACACCGACATACCGACCAGCTCGGCAAACCTTGGTGAAATGGCCGTCGTCTCGGTATCGAACGAAATCGTCTCGCAAGGGGTGAGCATAGTAACTAGCTCGTCGAGTTTCTCAGGCGTGTCGATTAGCTGATAGTCGGCTTCCCAGTCGGATGCAACGGGGGCCGAATCACAATCGAGCGCCTTCGCACGCTGAGCTAAGGTGCGAAATCCATAGTCGGCAAATAACTCGGCTAGCCGTTCTTGGTCATGATCGCCAATCTTTGCTGCCTGCCAGTCGATCTCAATCGGCACCTTGTTATCAAGCCGAACGAGTTGCTGCGATAAGAGCGCCATAGCACGTCCTTCACGCAAATTCTGTTGGCGTTTAGCACCCTTTACGTTGTTAGCGTTGTCCAGAATATTGGTAAGCGTGCCAAACTGGTCAAGCAACTCTTTAGCGATTTTAGGTCCAATCAGAGGGACGCCAGGAACATTGTCCACCTTGTCGCCGACTAGTGCCTGGAAGTCAATCACTTGGTCAGGGCGTATTCCCCAGTCGGCGGCAAGCGCCACTTCGTCGTAAACCAAATCCTTACGGATGTTATAGACCGAAACATGCTTCGTAATGAGCTGTCGGCAATCTTTGTCACCCGTAACGACGCGACACATTGCCCCAGCTTCGTCACATATTCGTGCTACCGTCGCGAGAATATCATCTGCTTCAAAGCCAGGAACCGCCAGCACAGGAATGCCTAGCGCTTCGACCATATCGTTAATCTTTGGTAGCTGCGAAGCGAGTTCAGCTGGCATTTCGCCACGATCTGCTTTGTAACCATCGTACAAATCATTGCGAAACGTACCGCCCGGCAAATCAAAAGCGCAGAGCAACGCATCGGGACGTTTTTCTTCGATCAGCTTCATAACATCTTTGGTAAAACCAAAGAGGGCGTTCACCGGCTCACCCCGGGGGCTCGTCATCTCCGGAATTGCATGAAATACCTGGAAGATGAGCGAGTGTGAGTCGATGACGTAGACGGTCCAATCAGGTGGGGGCACCACTTGCGATTGATTTGCTTCGAGCAGATCGGTTTGGTTTGGATCGGTTGGACTCATCCTTGATACCTTTTGCTACCCCTTAGCGTATGGATCAGCGAAGGGGGACCTATCTTCCCTGGCACATACCCCCCCATAAGAACTGGTTTCGATTTCGGCTAAAAGACGAAACGTCGTTATAGCCGTAAATATCGATCATCGACCGGGGTCACAAACCCTACAAACGGGTCTCTAGTAGCGGTTCTAGCAGGTTCGTTGACAGGCGCTAATCCCCTGACTAATTTCGACTTAGGAACCGAGGCTCCTCTTATTGTTGGTTCAGCGATAAATGCCCTGGTAAAGGATTTAAGACTGAGTTGCTGCTATTAACTTGCTGCCCTTGAGAGGGGCAATTCCTATAATACCCGTATTATTTAGGCGGTTCGGATTGAAAGAATAAGGCTTTGGCAAGCTTATGCCGCATAAGACCCGATCAGACACAGCTTGGATCTTTGTGGAATTACCTTAAAAAACCTCCTATTCTTCCTACAACACCAAACCAGCCGCGCGTTATCATAGAGGTTTCGCTTACAACGCCCAAAATGTCTAAGACGATAGGGAAACGTCAGCGAAGCAATTATTGACCGACAACTTGATTTAGCCACCTAATCTGTATTACCCCCTGCCCTTACCCGACCCTCACGGTTGGGCAATCGGCAAGAGAAGACGCAAGCGACAAGGACTCCGCATGGCTGCTCGGCCTGACCAGAATTTGAAGATCGGACTCATCATTTCCGCAATGATGATTTTTATCCTCTGTATTACGACCTATCTCTTCTACCGTTGGAATACCGAAGCCGAGGCTCGGGCTGCCGACTTGCAGAGCCAAAAGAATTCGGCAGACAATGCTGCGCGTCAAACAAACATTCAAAACGAGACTTTGCTAACTATGCTAGGTTTCGATCCGGCCACCGATTTTACTGATATCGAAGAGCAGTTCAAAAAGGATCAAGAACGGTTCATGGCGAACTTTGGTCCCGAAAACCAAAACTATCGCGAAACCGTCGATTCCTTTTTTGAAGAGAAC
>CAYGQU010000509.1:0-2450 GCA_964352045.1 uncultured Planctomycetaceae bacterium | reverse complement strand
CCCCGACTATTACCGTTTGAACAGGCCTCTTTAAGAGTTATGACTCCTAAAGAGGTTTTTTTACGCGCTCCTACCAACCTTATCAAACCACACCAAGTTGTCTCACTAGTGGCTAGTCGGTTAGCCGCAATCGGTTTAGGCTAGGGGACTGAATTTTTTTACAAATCAACCCTGACCGATCTATCCATTTGGAGTATTGATGAGCGTTAAGGCACTTCCTGGACTAACTCTATCGCGTTCTGCCATGTCCGTGTTAGAGGCAGCTGAAGCAGCAGGTCGTTTGCAGTTTGCGAGCACCGTCGATGATTTGGTCAAGCTTGCGGTGCCCGACGACCAAGTCGATGAGGCTGGATATTACACGGTGGGTTACGATGTACCAAAAAACGGATTCGTTGAGGAATGCAAAGTTTGCCGGGTAACGAATGGAGTCGCTGCCAACTATATCGAACCCTATATGCGACGCCGTGATCCTGACTGCATGGTCATTGCCGATGAACATACAACGGATAAAATAACCTACAAAGAACGATTCAAAGAAGACTTTGATCCGCTTCGAAACGAAACACTTGATTGGCTAAAGGATCAGCCAATTGCTTGTTTCTTTTTTCGGACCGGATTACCTGGCGAACCGATGAAGGGGCTTGCGATTTGTCCAGCCAACGCTGGTTTTTTTGGCCTCGGTTTGGCTCTTTTGCAAGGGATCGTCCCGGTGGAGGAGGTCTTGGCACAGGGTGCTGATTACTATCACGATGCGGTTGTTTATATCGCTCCCCCTTTTCGTCATACGCATTTCAAGGGTAAGCAAGTCGTTGTTCATAATCGTCGCTTTGATGACAACGTCCAGCTGCATGAACTTTTTAGTTACAATCTCTATCCTGGCCCCTCCGCCAAGAAGGGGGTATACGGAATGCTGCTTACCAAAGGAGAGCGTGATTCGACTCCTTGGACCACCGCCCATTGCTCGACGGTTCAGGTGGTAACGCCCTACGACAATGTCACCACGATCATGCACGAAGGGGCATCGGGGGGTGGTAAAAGTGAAATGCTTGAGCACATGCATCGGGCTGCTGACGGACAACTCTTACTTGGAACGAATGTCGTAACAGGTGATGAGCGACTGGTGACTTTGCCACGAGGGTGCGATTTGAAACCTGTTACCGATGACATGGCCCTTTGCCATCCTGGTTTGCAAAATAATGGTAATGGAAATGCAAATAAGCTTAGCTTGATGGATGCTGAGCAAGCTTGGTTTATTCGAGTAAACCACATCACACATTACGGCATCGACCCGACTCTCGAGAAACTGACAATCGATCCCCCAGGTCCGTTGCTATTCCTGAATATCAAAGCGCCACCGGGCGCAACGTCTCTTATTTGGCAGCATACGGAAGATGCTCCAGGCGTACCTTGCCCTAACCCGCGTGTCGTCGTACCGCGTGGTTACATCCCTGACATTGTAGAAGGAGATGTTACGGTTGGCATTCGTAGCTTTGGAGTACGATGTCCTCCTTGCACCAAAGATAATCCGACCTATGGCATCCTCGGCTTGTTCCATGTCTTGCCACCCAGTTTGGCATGGTTATGGCGACTTGTGGCACCGCGTGGGCATGGCAATCCTTCGATTGTCGATCAAGGAGGAATGCAGTCCGAAGGGGTTGGTTCCTATTGGCCTTTCGCAACAGGTCGGCGGGTCGATCAAGCCAATATTTTGCTCCGGCAAATCGTTGATACCAAATCAACTCTGTTTGTGTTGATTCCTAATCAGCACCTTGGCTGTTGGAAAGTCGGTTTTGCACCACAATGGATTGCTCGAGAGTACCTTGCTCGACGCGGTGCGACTGGATTCCCTCCCAACGAATTAAAAGAATCGCGATGCTCGTTGCTGGGGTACCAACGAGAGAAGATTCAGGTGGAAGGCCAAACCCTAGGCACCTGGTTCTTTGACGTCTCGAAGCAGCCTGAAGTAGGAGAAGAGGCCTACGATGCGGGTGCAAAACTGTTGACCGATTTCTTTCATTCAACCGTGAAGGAAATTTTGCATCCCGAGCTAGACCCCTTAGGTCGAGAGATCATCGAGGCATGTCTAAATGGCGCGGACTTAAAAGAGTACGATCGTCTGATTCCTGCGGACAGTTAATGCCTATAAGCTTGCCTGGAATGGATACTCAAGGATTCGAGTTCATCCATCCTAGGCAAGCTTTTTTGCACTGTGGCTAATTGCTCATGGAATCAAGACGATCAACAATCGTAGCACCGATGTTGAGCGAAGCCGTTGCTGCGGGCGAAGGAGCGTTGAGGAGGTTAATCACCCGATCGGTTTGATCGATAAGGAAATCATCAACCATCGAACCATCTTGCATAACTGCTTGTGCACGGACACCGGCAGGAGCTGGTTCGAGCATGTCCGCTTCGATTTCTGGTACCAGTCGTTGCAGCGCACGGACAAAAGC
>CAYGQU010000508.1:0-2451 GCA_964352045.1 uncultured Planctomycetaceae bacterium | reverse complement strand
CATTAGAGAATTCAGCTTTCCATGTCGGGCCATAGGTAACCTCGGCCACAGTTTCCATCGTACGTTGAGTCGCATCAGGTGTGCCATAAATCACTCTTGCTTTACAAAGTGCTTGTCGCTCCCACAGTTGACCAGAACCTGACTGAAAATATTCACGAAGTTTTGATAGAGGGACTGCAAGAGAACCGTTTTTACCGGTTGGCCGGAGACGAGGATCGATTTCATAAAGCCTTCCTTGAGGTCCAAGTCGGTTGGCAATTTTCATTATTTTTTGTCCAAACTCGCCAAAAAAATGACTGTTTGAAGTAGCCTGGTCAGCAGTTAATCTACCTCTTGGTGTGGTCCATCCATCTGCTTCGTACAAGAAGACTAAATCCAAATCAGAATGGTAGTTGGGTTCGCGACCTCCCAATTTACCTAGAGCAAGAATAACGACGCTACAAGGCTCTCCCACACTATTTGCTATCCATCTAGCATCTATTTCGGATGCATGTTCAGACGGTAATCCAATGGTTGGCTCGCCGTACTTATTAACCAAATCTTGATAGCATCGGTCTGCAATTAACCGCAAACAGCTTTCTGCTGTGTCGGCAAGAGAGGCGTGAGTGTGACGAACATCATCTTTCCCAAGAATATCACGAACGCCGACGCGTAAATGCTGAGCATGTTTGAAGCTATGTAAAATCGTCTCGATATCTTCAGCACCGCTTGCCAGTTCATCCAGCGACTGCTCTAAAGATTCTAAATTTGGTAGCCGATCAACGAGTAAGCTATCCATCAACTCGTCGATCATACCAGGATTGCTTGTAAGTAAATCTGCTAAATAAGGACATGCAGCACATAACGTGACGTACAGATTTAATGAGGCTCTGTTGTGACTAAACAACTCCCACAATGCTGCTTTACCACCAAGTGAGTCACTGACGCGGCTTAGGTTGACAAGCGTTGAATCAGGTTCGGGTGTCGAGGCTATTTCGCTTAAAAGCTTTGGTGCTATTGAGGCAAGAAAATGTCGGCAGCGACGTGTTGATAAGAATCGTATTCTTTCAGTCGCAAGCGACATGATGTTGTCATAAGCTGCCGCTATATCTTCAAAAGGATAGCGGTCGAGAACTTCATGAATTCTTTCCTTAGAAGGATTAGGATCGTTGACCAAATCGACTTCTGGATCATCTTCTGATTCACCATTGAAAGCATCATGTAATAGGTGATCCAGTATTTTACGATTGACTGCCGTTCGTTCGGAGAGATCTTGTTCAAATGCCATTAGGACAGTCGAGTTATTTTCTTCCGAATCTTTGAAGCCCATCCGAATCGCAACTTTTTTCAGTTCCTTTGCACTGCTTGGCAGTGTATGGGTTTGAAGATCAAACAAAATTTGAAGTCGATGTTCTAGACGGCGCAAGAAATCGTAGTTTTCTTCCAACAGAACTTGTTCTTGTGGTGTAAGGCAGCCAACGCGTTCTAGTTGCCGTATCGCCTCTAACGTATTGCCTGTTCTAATCTCGGCTAGCGAACCGCCATTGAGAAGCTGAAGGAACTGAATTACAAATTCAATGTCTCGGATTCCGCCATGTCCCGTTTTAACATTGCTTCGCATTGCCCCCTCACGAACGGCTCGTTGTTCGATACGTCGCTTAAGAGATTTTATCCCAGCGATGTCGGCAAGACTTAAATAACGTCGATAGATCCAAGGCTGCATTAAGGTAAGAAATCGGTTGCCTACTTCGAGGTCACCAGCCACGGGACGAGCTTTAATAAATGCTTGCCTTTCCCAGGTCCTGCCATTGCTATCATAATAAGCAAGCATCGAATCCACGGACTGGCAAATAGGCCCCCGTGATCCCTCTGGTCGGAGGCGAAGATCCACTCGATAAGCAGAACCATCTTCTGTGCTTTCTCCAACGAGCTTTACTATCTCTTGCGATAGCCGATGGAAATATTCTTTGTTTGACAAAGTTCGATTTCGATCCGTTTTGCCTTCACTTTCATAAATGAAAATAAGATCAATATCGCTTGAGTAATTGAGTTCGTTGCCGCCGAGTTTTCCTAGAGCAATAACACAAAATCCGGCTGGTTGACCATCACGACAGCGTGGAATCCCCAGCGTCTTCTCAAGTTTGCCTCGGAGGTAGAAAACAGCTGCTTCGAGAATCGCATCGGCAAGAATCGAAATTTGTTTTGCAACAACGGAAACGGGTTGACTACGGACAATGTCTCCGTAGGCAATACGAATGGTTTCGCGTAACTTGATTCGACGCAGGGCTGCCGAAACTGCTGCATCGTCATTCAAGACACTGATTTCATCAACCAGTTCTTTGACCAAGGTTTCACGAGCGATAGGTTGTCCTTCGCTCATGCGAAGTAAGTCGTAGCACTCTTGCTCGCGAACTAGCAATTCGCTGAGGAATAGACTCCTCGAGAGCATCTGCAACAAGTTGCGAAGTGCCT